>CAKQVC010000006.1 GCA_934277655.1 uncultured Clostridia bacterium | reverse complement strand
CTGCAAGTCCATCCTTAGGTTTTACAGTGAAGGTTGCTGTGCCTTTTTCTGCTACTATACTATTTATATTAATTTCAACACTTTCAGTATCATTTAATTTAAAGCTTGCAGCATCTTCTCCTGTAAGCTTAACTGTTAATTCATCAGTAGCAACATTTCCGGTGTTAGTAATCGTTACTGTCTGAGCCGCTACTGGGGAATAACCTGCAGTAGCTTCTTCAAAGCCAATTTTTGCAGGATCAACAGAAATGCTCTTTTTCTCTGGTGTTTCTCCCTCATTTTTTTCTGTAACGGTAAAGCTTACTTTTAATGACTGTTCTTGAATATTATTACTAGAATCTTTTCCACTAACAGTTACTGTCGCTACATGTTCTCCAACAGCAAGACCTGTTGTTGGAGTTACAGTAAATGTTGCTGTATTACTATTTGTCCCTACCCCAATGCTTGGAATCTCTGTTTTATCTAAAGTAAAATCTTCACTTGTAGATTCTATTTTTAAGTTATTAGTTTCAACATTCCCTGTGTTTGTAATCGTTACTATCTGTGGTTCTACTGATTCATAACCTTCTTCAGCATTTTTAAAAGTTAATTCTCTGGAACTTAAAGAAATACTCTTTGCATTCATAAAAGAAGTTATATCAAAATTTGCTACAACATCGTATTCTTTTCCTTTATCTTTTTCTTCTGTCGAAAAATAATATCCAGCGCCGCTTCCAGATAAAGTATCACCTTGGAATAAAGCGTATCCGCTATTATCACTATAACCATACGCAATAATTACACCATAAGCAACATGGTCTTTTCCGTTTTTCAGTTCATAAACAGCAATGTTATCTGCATCTAAGGCTGGAGTGTATTTAGAACTAATACCAGTTACAATTCCTCTAAGATTTTCGGTTGCTTTTTGACTGTCTACCATGTACTTATATGTTCCGGCTTTTGTAAGTGTCCAACTACCTACTGAATTACCATGCTTTCCATCAGACCCCATCGGTCCTATTAAACTGCTGAGAGTAACCTTTGTGCCTTTTGAAGGGTATGCTGGAGATCTTTGTACATCATATGCATATCCAAAAGTAACCAGATCAACCGCAACGGTTGGTGTTGTATCTGCATTTTCACCATTTGCGTTTGTCTCCGCCCACGCAATGCCTGAGGCTGCCGGCATCAGGGTCAGCACCATGCATAGTGACAGCATGACGCTTAGAATTTTCTTTTTCATGTCCCTTTTCCTTTCTCCTTTAAAATAAATCTTAGGCGAAAAGGGGCATTTCTTTCTACCGAAATTTCTGCACCTTATCTGCCTTTTCGTCCCGTTTTTCGGGATTTCTACCTTGATTATAGCCCCGGATTAAAAAAAAATGTCGACTTTTGCCTAAGATGTTATTTTTACGACCTGAAATGCAGGATACTTTACTCTCAGGCTGTGCTATGCTAAAATTAGTAAGGGGGAGATGCTTTATGCTTAAAATTGCAGTATGTGATGATAATCGGGAACTTCTCGAAAAAGTAGAAGTTATGCTGCACGAATATGAAAACACGCAGCACATGCCTGTCCTCATTGATTCCTATACCTGTGCGGACGATCTGCTTTCGGGTCTTAAAAAAACAGATTATGACGTCCTTTTTCTGGACATTATCATGCCCGGATTTACAGGAATGCAGGCGGCTCATGAGATACGCAGCTTCAATGAAGAAATCAAGATCGTATTTTTAACCTCGTCGAAAGAATTTGCGATAGAAAGCTATTCTGTAGGTGCTTTTTATTACCTTCTCAAACCGGTACAGCAGGAAACGCTGTTTCCGGTGCTTGACCGCATTATTTCCGAAATTACAAACAAGCAGGAAGCCTGCGTGGTCTATACACCTATGGGGATTGTCAATCTTCCTTTCGCTAAAATTGAATGTCTGGAGATTTATAACAAACATCTGATTTTCCACCTGAACGATGGAAGTAAAAGAGAAACCAGAGGTTCGCTTTCTGATTACGAAAATCTGTTTCTTGCAAGAAAAGAGTTTATCAAGATACACCGCTCTTATATACTGAACATGGACTATATTCTTTCCATAGAAACCGGAGAAATCACTACCTACAGCGGTAAACATTTTCCTGTGTCCAGACTTCTTGCAAAGGACATCAAGCAGCGATATATGAATTATATGTTTACGAAAGAGGGATAGCTTATGCTTGTCACGGCAATTACTTTTCTTAATTATGGTCTGATATTGATTTATGGTACGCTTTTATCCATCGACATTTCGGGTGGATGGACTTCGAAAAAAGAAAAAATGCTTACCTGGGTGGTCGTCATCCTGCTCCTGGCGATTCAGACTGCCTGCTATTTTTTCTCCGGAAAAGATTTGTCGGAAAGGCTTTATCCTCTCATCACGCATATTCCGCTGATTTTATGTTTATGCTTCCTCTTTAAGAGACGCATTTGTATATCCTGCATATCTGTTTTTATGGCTTATCTGTGCTGCCAGATTCCAAACTGGGTCGGTATGTTCGTTCTTTATCTTTCGGATTCAAAACTGCTTTCAGAAAGCTTCTATATGCTGACAGTATTTGTTTCTTTCGTGCTTCTTCACATATTTTTAGTGAAGCCGGCTTTTGATGCGATTAATTATTCGAAGCGGTCTCTTCTTTTTCTGGGGATTCTGCCTGTTCTATACTATATATTCGATTATGTAACAACAATCTACACTCAGATTCTGTATGCCGGGATTCCTGCGGTCAGTGAGTTTATACCGACAGTGACGGTTCTTTTTTATGTGTTTTTAGTATCTCTTTATCACAGGGAAATAAAGCATAAATATTCTATGGAGCTGGAAAATTCGGTCCTGACCATGCAGCTAAAACAGTCAGATGCGGAGCTTGCGGTGCTTCAGCGTTCTTTGGAAGAAACCGCAGCTTATCGTCATGATATGCGCCATCATTTTATGATCCTTGGGGAATATTTAAAGGCTGGGGAAACGGATAAAGCCATGGAATATGTATTTTCCGCAGAAAAAGATATTGATCGTCTGACACCGAAGGTTTATTGTAAAAATAAGCCGGTCAATTTGATCTTATCGTATTATGGAACGTTCGCTGAAAAGTCGGGGATCTGTTATGATGTGAACGTCAGCATTCCTGAAACGCTGAATCTTTCGGAAACGGAGCTTTGTACGCTGCTGTCCAACGGAATTGAAAATGCGATCCATGCTGCATCCAGGTGTGCAGATGGGAATCGCCGGATTGAAATTGATTTTCGCACGCATAAAAATACTTTATTGATTTCGATCCAGAATTCTTATATTGATGAGATTGTCATGGAGAATGGTCTTCCGGTAAATGAAGATCCGAATCATGGGCTGGGTGTTAAGAGTATCAGCAACATAGCAGAGCGTCATAATGGTATGTATTCTTTCGATGCAGCTGACGGTATTTTTACCATGCGGGTTATTTTGAGGCAGTATTAGGGTTTTGGTTATTCTTCCGGAAATAAAACAAGGGACTGCACCCTAACGGTTATTTTCCGTTAAAGAGGCAATCCCTGAAAATTTGCAATTTCTTCGTTGTTTGCTTTGTGTTTTGTTTTCATTAATGTAAAACAATACCAAATGTGCATAATGTCTACTTTTTATGTGCCAACAGGTTATTTGAGTAGTCCTATTTCTTTCTAAAAGAGTATCTATCTCTACAAGGCTTATTCAATTCCTAGTCCGAAGTTTTCTCTGACTCTCTTCATGGTTTTCTGAGCAATCGCGTCAGCTTTTTCTGCACCATCTTTCAGAATCTGGATCAGTTCTTCAGAGTTTCTGATTTCTTCGTATTTTTCTTTGATCGGCGTTAACGCATCGACCGTTACTTCGACCAGATCCTTCTTCAGGTCTCCGTAGCCTTTTCCTTCATACATGGTTTCCAGCTCTGAAATAGATTTACCGGAAAGCACACTATAAATATTTAAGAGATTGCTGACTCCCGGTTTGTTTTCAACATCAAATCTCACGATTCCATCAGAGTCGGTCGTTGCTTTCATGATGGATTTCTTGATTTTCGAAGGTTCATCAAGAAGTGAGATGCGGCTGTGGATATTTTCAGCACTCTTGCTCATCTTCTTGGTCGGATCGTCGAGTGCCATAATCCTTGCACCTTCTTTCATGAATCTTCCATCTGGTACAACAAAAGTTTTTCCATAATGATGGTTAACTCTGATTGCAAGATCTCTGGTCAATTCTATGTGTTGCTTCTGGTCGTTCCCAACCGGTACAATATCCGTATCATAGAGCAAAATATCAGCTGCCATCAAAGTTGGATAGGTAAGAAGACCAGCACCTACAGATTCTTTTCCCTGACTTTTAGCCTTAAATTGCGTCATTCTGAAAAGCTCTCCTGTGTTAGCACTGCAAGTCAGTATCCAGCCAAGTTCTGCATGTCCGGAAACTTGGGACTGAACGAAAACGATTGATTTTTTCGGGTCTACACCGACTGCAAGATAGAGTGCTGCCACATCTAAAATATGAGTTTTCAGTTCTTTTGGATTCTGAGGAACCGTGATCGCATGTTCATCTACAATGCAGTAAATGCATTCATTATCACTCTGCAGCTCCACAAACTGCTTCAATGCTCCCAGATAATTTCCAAAATGTATATTTCCTGTCGGCTGCACGCCTGAAAAAACTCTTTTCATTTTTTTGGTCTCCTTTTCTTAATGCCTGTTTAATTCTTTTTTAAAACGTTCTATGATGGCCTTTTCCGAACGGGAGACGGTCATCTGTGATACACCCAGGTGTTTCGCGATTTCTGCCTGTGATTTATTAAGAAGAAAGCGCTGTTTGAAAATATATCGATAGGTGTCACTGAGACTGCTCAGGACGTTATTGATAATCTCGCTCATTTCCACTTTTTCAAAGCCGGAATCTTCGAAGCCTATGTACTGCTCCAGCGCATTAGCTTCCGCTTCCTCATCAGAAGAGGAGTTTGAAGCACTGTCAAGCGAATAGGTTCCGTAAGCTTTTGCACTTTCCATTGCCTGAATGATCTGTTCATGTGAAAATCCGGTTGCCTCAGCAATTTCCTGTACGTCCGGTACTCTGCCAAGCTTAGCCGTAAGCTTTTCTTTTGTTTCCTGCACTTTTCCGGCAATTTCTTTCATCCGGCGAGGAACTTTCAGACTCCATTCCTTATCACGGAAATATTTTTTTATTTCCCCAAGGATCGTCGGCGTTGCAAAGCTTCGAAACTCATATCCCTTACTCGGATCAAATCTTTCGACAGCAGAAACCAGGCCAATTGCGCCGACTTGATACAGATCTTCATAGTCAACACCCTTCCCCAAATATTTTCTTATTAAAATATCTACGATATACAGGTTATCCTCTACAATCTTGTTTCTCAGCTCAACGGTCGGATGCTTTGCATATTCTTTTAATAATTCAGATGTCTGGTTTTGTGTCTGATTTCGTGTCATTTTTTCTTTGTCATCTTTATGGTCTTTTTACCATCTGCATTTTTTATAATTTCAGCACTTGTCATTAACGTCTTCATTACGAATGCTCCCAGATCCCCTTCATTTGGGCAATCATGGCACTTCATCGTAAGCAAACTTTTTCCTACTTCTTTTTCGCCGGTAGCAGTCACATAAATTTCAATTGCATCACTTTTCAGAATACACTCCAGAGTAAATTCTCCTGCAATGTTTTCTTTGCCGTGGCAGCAGATTGCTTTACATGCTTCGCCGACAGCTGTTTGAATATCTTCAATTTCATCCATATTAAACTGGGCCGTATCTGCGATGGATCCGATAGCAAGTCTGACCATAGTCAGATATTCAGGCTTTCCCGGTATAATAAACTTAATTTTGTCCTCCATATCTTTAGGAACCTCCCTTCCTTATCAAATATGGTATTCTTCGGAAAGATGAAATTCTTTTTTAGAATTTCATCTGTTCCTGTTCATCATTTTTTTTATTTTCAGTCTTTTTTTCTTCTTTTTCTATTTGAATCTCGCCGGTAAGTTCATCTTCTTTGATAACCTTTGCAAGTGCAATGATATTCGCATCTTCACCAACGTTCATGATCTTAACTCCCTGCGTTGCTCTTCCCAGTTTAGATATTTCATTTGCAGCAAGACGAATGATAATTCCATCTGAATTAATCAGCAAAATTTCATCCTCGTCATCAACCGCCATTGCACCAACCAGTTCTCCGGTCTTCTTAAACTTCGCCTTATCGTAAGTCAGAAGTCCTTTGCCGCCGCGTACCTGGATCTTGTAATCTTCAACTTTGGTTCTCTTGCCGAATCCCTTTTGTGTAACAACCAGAAGCTCCTGACCAGGTTCGACAAGTTCCATTGCTACAACTTCATCATCACCTTCCAACTTGATAGCTCTTACACCGCCTGCGATTCTGCCCATAGGACGAACATCATCTTCGGAGAAGCAGATACATTTACCCTGCTTCGTTACAATGATAACATTATTGGTGCCGGAAGTCTGCTTGATTCCGATCAGTTCATCGCCTTCTTTCAGATTCATAGCGATCAATCCATTCTTTCTGTTTGTATCAAACTGTGAAAGAGCAGTTTTTTTGATCGTTCCCTGCTTCGTCACGGCTATAAGGTATTTATCTTCTGAAAATTCCTGGATTGGAATAACTGCAGTAATTCTTTCTCTCTGCATCAGATTCAGGAAGTTAACTGCCGGTGTTCCTTTCGCAGTCCTGGTTGCTTCCGGAATTTCGTAGGCTTTGATCTTATGTGCTTTGCCTGTATTGGTAAAGAACATGAGGAAATCATGGGTTGATGTCATGATCATATTCTTTACAAAATCGTTTTCTCTGGTAGTAATACCGGTAACTCCTTTTCCGCCTCTCCTCTGGGACTTATAGGTATCTACCGGAACTCTCTTGATATATCCAAGATGTGTCAGAGTCACGCAAACATTTTCTTCTTCAATCAGGTCTTCTTCATCGATTTCTTTTGCGTCTGCCTTGATTTTGGTTCTTCTTTCATCGCCCCATTTTTCTTTGATTTCTATCAGCTCATCTTTAATAACGCCCATCAGTTTATGTTCATCAGCAAGAAGCTCGTTGTAATAAGCGATTTTTTTGAGAAGTTCCTGATATTCGTTTTCAATCTTCTCTTTTTCCAGACCTTGCAGTCTTCTCAGCTGCATGTCCAAAATAGCTTGAGCCTGAATGTCAGAAAGTCCGAAGCGATCCATCAGTTTTTCCTTGGCATCATTGTAGCTGTTTCGTATGATCTGGATGATTTCGTCAATATTGTCTAATGCAATGCGGTAGCCTTCTAAGATATGTGCTCTTGCTTCCGCTTTCTTTTTATCGTAAATAGTTCTTCTGGTAACAACCTCTTTCTGATGCTTCAGATATTCGTCGAGGATTTCACGGAGATTAAGAATTCTCGGCCTTCCGTTGACGATCGCGAGCATGATCATAGAAATTGTTTCCTGCATCTGCGTGTGCTTATAAAGTCTGTTTAAGATAATATTCGCATTGGCATCTTTTTTCAGCTCAATAACGATCCGCATACCTTTACGGTTGGATTCGTCTCTGATTTCAGAAATGCCTTCGATTCTTTTATCTTTTACAAGATCTGCGATTTTTTCAATGAGTCTTGCTTTATTAACCTGATACGGGATTTCTGTGACAATGATCTGCTGTCTGCCTCTGCTCGTTTCCTCAATCTCGGTTACTGCACGAACAATTACTTTTCCCTGACCTGTTCTGTATGCTTCTTTTGCAGAATTTTTTCCCATGATAATAGCGCCGGTTGGGAAATCAGGGCCTTTTACAATACTTGCCAGTTCATCAATGGTAACTTCCGGCTCATCAATGATCTTAATTGCCGCATCAATAGTTTCTACCAGATTGTGTGGCGGAATAGAAGTAGCCATGCCGACAGCAATACCGTTAGATCCGTTAACCAGAAGGTTTGGAAATCTGGATGGAAGTACAACCGGTTCTTTTTCTTCGCCGTCAAAGTTTGGCTCGAAATCAACCGTTTCTTTATCAATGTCGCGAAGCATCTGAAGTGCCAGAGGCGTCATTCGCGCTTCTGTATAACGCATTGCAGCAGCGCCGTCTCCGTCCACGGAACCGAAGTTACCATGTCCGTCAACCAGTGCATGCCTGATATTCCAAGGCTGAGCCAGTCTTACCATGGCATCGTAGATGGAAGAGTCTCCATGCGGGTGATATTTACCCATTACTTCACCGACAATACGAGCTGACTTTTTATGCGGCTTGTCCGGAGTAACACCCAGTTCGCTCATTCCGTAAAGAATTCTTCTGTGTACCGGTTTCAGACCATCTCTTACGTCCGGAAGGGCACGGCTGACGATTACGCTCATGGCGTAGTCGATATAGGATTGCTTCATTTCATCATGAATTTCATGTTGAAGCATTTTCTGATCTTCTAATAAAGTTGTCAATGTTTTGCCCCCTTTCCTAAGCGTCTATCGTTGCATATTGTGCATTATCTTCGATGAATTTCTTTCTTGGTGGAACCTTGTCGCCCATGAGCGTTGTGAAAATTTCATCTGCTGCAGCACTGTCTTCCAAAGTAATCTGGACCAGCGTTCTGTGATTGAAGTCCATAGTTGTATCCCAAAGCTGTTCAGCGTCCATTTCTCCAAGACCTTTGTAACGCTGAATGTCAGCTTTACCAGGCTTATCCGCAATCTGCGCCATAAGCTTTGTCTGTTCTTCTTCGCTGTAAGTGTAGTAAATTTCTTTGCCTTTTTTTACCTGATACAGAGGCGGCTGTGCAGCATAAACATAACCTTCTTCGATCAGGGGTTTCATATACCGATAGAAGAATGTCAGAAGCAGTGTCCTGATATGTGCACCATCAACATCGGCATCGGTCATGATAATGATTTTATGATATCTGAGCTTTTCCAGGTTAAAATCGTCTCCGATCCCGCACCCAAAAGCTGTGATCATATTTTTTATTTCATCAGAACTTAAAATTCTGTCCAGTCTTGCTTTTTCAACATTGAGGATTTTACCTCTGAGCGGCAGGATTGCCTGACGTTTTCTGTCTCTTCCGTCTTTCGCTGAACCGCCTGCGGAGTCACCTTCGACCAGGAAAATTTCCGAAAGTGCAGGGTCTTTTTCGGAACAGTCCGCAAGCTTACCCGGAAGGGAAAAGCTTTCGAGAGCACCTTTTCTTCTGGTCAGGTCTCTTGCCTTTCTTGCAGCTTCTCTTGCACGAGCCGCTTTTATACATTTTTCAACAATGATCCTTGCCTGTGCTGGATTTTCCTCCAGGAATGCTGTCAGATTTTCATTTGTAGAAGTTTCCACAAATCCTCTTATTTCAGGATTTCCCAGCTTTGCCTTAGTCTGTCCTTCGAACTGAGGTTCCGAGAGTTTAACAGAAACAATCGCCGTTAAACCTTCTCTCACGTCTTCACCGCTGAGGCTGTCATTATCTTTTAAAATCTTGCTCTTTTTACCGTAGTCATTAAAAACTCTCGTAAGGGCACTCTTAAATCCGACGATATGTGTACCGCCGTCTGTTGTATTGATATTATTTGCATATCCTAAAATCAGCTCACTATAGCTGTCGGTATACTGCATTGCAACTTCCACTTCGCAGTTTTCTTTCGAAATTTCAAAATAAATAACATCTTCGTGAAGGGGAGTCTTATTCTTGTTCTGGAATTTTACAAATTCTTTAATACCACCTTCATAGTGGAATGTTTCACTGCGCTTCTGTCCTTCTCTTTCGTCTTTGAATACAATCTTGATTCCCTTATTCAGGAAAGCCATTTCCCGCAGTCTATGTTCTAAAATGCTGAAATCAAAAACCGTTGTTTCAAAAATTTCTCCATCCGGCCAAAACGTAGTCTTCGAACCTGTCTTTTTTGATTCTCCAATTACTTCAAGCTTAGTAACAGTCTTACCTTTCTCGTAACATTGCTTGTATATTTTACCATTTCTTTTAATTTCTACTTCCATATGGGTAGAAAGAGCATTTACAACTGATGCACCTACACCATGAAGACCGCCGGAAACCTTGTATCCTCCTCCGCCGAACTTACCGCCGGCATGAAGAACCGTATGGATAACCTCTACCGCCGGAATTCCCATCTTAGGATGAATATCAACCGGCATACCTCTTCCGTCATCCTCTACCATGATAGAATTATCTGCCTGAATTGTGACGTTTATCGTTTTGCAATATCCGGCAAGTGCTTCGTCGATACTGTTATCAACAACTTCATAAACCAGATGATGAAGTCCTTTCGAGCCGGTGCTTCCGATGTACATTCCGGGTCTTTTCCGGACTGCCTCAAGCCCTTCAAGCACCTGTATCTGGGCCGCATCATACTGACCACTTGTTTTTTCTTCTAAGCTCATATTTTTCCCCTTATATTTATTATTGTAACTTTTTAACTGTTTTATTATGTGTCTTTTATCATATTTTTACTCTTATTGTCTATACATACACGCTTTATCTTATCACTTAGAACAAAAAAGTTCAAGCCTTTCATTTTTTGATATTTAAAACCCTATTTTTATCTTTATCCCGTTTTTAGTTGAATTTCAGCCCTTTTAAAGCTATTTTATTTTAAGATATATCAAAAAATATTTTTTCGCATGAATAACAAAAGCAGCCTCCCTACGTGCTGCTATGTTATTTTTCTCTATTTTTTTATTACTTTTCCGCCATCAACCTCAAATACCAAATAATCTTTAAATTTATCAAGAAGAATGCCAGGGATTTCTGTCGTTGTGATAAATAGCTGCACATCGGACAATGATTTTACAAGAAATTCTTGTCTTTCGATATCCAGTTCACTCATCACATCGTCAAGAAGCAGTACTGGTTCCTCTCCTGTTTCCTCTTTGATAATGCTGATTTCAGCCAGTTTCAGCGAAAGTGCTACCGTACGCTGCTGTCCCTGTGAACCAAAATTCCGGGCATTAATCCCATCAATGAAAAATTCAAGATCATCTTTATGCGGTCCTCTTCCTGTTGTCCGCCTTTTCAGATCATGTTCAAATGAGTTTCTCAGCTCACTATATATTTTTTCTTCAAGATTTTCTTTACATTCTTCTCCGGAAATATTCGGTGCATAACGTATTTCGAGATGTTCTTTGCCGTTAGTGATGCCGAAATGAATGGATGAGGCTGCCAAATTCAACTTTTCAACAAACTTTTCTCTTTGCAAAATAACATCTGCACCATATTTTGCCATTTGTATATCCCATATATCCATAACTGACGGATCAACCACAGGCTCTTTTAAGTAAGTATTTCTTTGGTTCAAAACTCTTTTATAATTTCCCAGGCTGCCATAGTAGGCCGGTTTAATCTGGCAAAGCTCTCTGTCTATGAATTTTCTTCGCTTCTCTGGTTCATCTTTTACAATTTTCAGATCTTCCGGTGAAAAAATGACAATATAGACATGTTCCAAAAGCTCCGATGTTTTTAGAATCCGCATGCCATCTATTTTCGCAAATTTTTTCGATTCTTTCGAAAAAATAAGCTCAACAGTCTCATTTTCGCCATCCCGGATGCTTTCTGTATAAACCCTTGCAAAATCAGAACCAAATTTTATTAAATCTGAATCTTTATTTGTTCGGAATGATCTTCCGATTGATACAACATAAATAGATTCCAGGAGATTTGTCTTACCCTGTGCATTTTTTCCAAGAATAAGATTTACCTTTCTGTGAAAATCCAAGCTGAGATTTTCATAATTTCTGAAATTTTTCAGCTCTGTTTTGGTTATATACATGTCTTTTTCCTAGTTTCCGGTAATTCTGACCGGAAGAATCAGATATTCAAAATTTTCTCCTGTTACCGGACGGATCAGACATGGACTGATACTCGTGTTAAAGAGCATGGTAATCTGTTCTTCTTCAATGACTTTTAAAGCATCAATCAGATATTTGGAGTTAAATCCGATAACCAGATCGTTTCCTTCTTTGGAGATGATAATATCTTCTTTTACATTTCCTTCTTCGGACTTTGATGTTATTTCCATGTTATTTTCTGTTAGTTCCAGCCTGATCAGGTTATTTTTTCCTACTTTTGCAAGGAGTGAAGCTCTTTCAATACTGTCAAGAAGATCGTTTTTATTCACAACAATCCTGGTGTTGCTGTCCTTTGGAAGAATATCCTGATATTTAACAAATTCTCCTTCCAATATGCGAAGAACGACTTTTGTATCTTCCAGTTCAAAGGTTGCCATTTTGTTATTAATATATAGATCAACGTTTTCCTGATTTGTTTCTGTTTCTGAAACGATTTTTCCGATTTCATTTAAGATTTTAGCAGATATTATAATATTCTGAACCTGACTGTTTTTAATATTTTCTCTTGCAACTGCCATTCTGAATCCATCAAGTGCAACCATATTCAGATTTGCTTCTGTCATTTCAATCAAAATACCTGTAAGAACTCCTCTTGATTCATCGATGCTGGCTGCAAAGGATGTTCTTTTGATCATGTCTGTCAGTGTCTGTTTATCAAATATAATCTTTTCTGACGGTTGTTGTTCTTCTCCTATTTTAGGAAATTCGTCCGATTCAGAGCCGATGATATTAAATTCCGATCCTGCACAGTGGATAAGTACGTTTCCATTCTGTTCACTTATATTGACTGTCGAATTTGGAAGTTTACGGATAATATCGCCGAAAAGTTTTGCCTGTACGACGATTTCTCCCGGTTCGCTGTCTTCTACTTTCAACTTTTTTTCTATGTTGATTTCCAGATCGGATGCTGCCATCGTAAGAATACCATTTTCATTAATCCTTAAAAGAATGCCTTTTAAGATGGGAATGGTTGTTCTTGCAGTTACAGCTTTGGAGACGATATTCAGAGCTTTCACGAGGACTTGCTGGTTTGCTGAAAATTTCATAGTTTTACCTCCGCTAATTATTTAATATTTATATTTTTTGCAGTAATAGTAATAGTAAGGGGTGTTGAATATGTGGATAACACCTGTATGCGTTGAAATTCCAAATAAACTACCTGTTGATAACATGTGGATAACTCACAAGGATAATTTTGTTTTTATCCTAATGATGTATGAGTTTTTTATGAGGATGGCTTATTCTTTGATTTCACTTTTTATTTCTTCGATTAAGTTGGCCAAATTCTGGTCATTTTTTATTTCGTCTTCTATTTTTTCGCAGGCGTACATAACGGTTGTATAATGTTTGCCTCCAAAATGTTCACCAACCTTAGGAAGGGAAAGATCAGTAAGGTTTCTCATCAGATACATGGCAACCTGACGAGGAAAAGCGATGTTATTGGTTTTCTTAGATGATTCCAGATCAGACATCTTAATATTGTAATGCTTGCAGACTGTTTTCTTGATCTTTTCAGGTGTGATCGTCATATCACTGTTGCTGAGGATATCTTTCAGCGTTCTCTTTGCGAATGCTTTATTCGGCTTTTCTCCAAGAAGATGTGAAAATGAGACGATTCTGGTAAAGGCACCTTCCAGTTCACGGATATTGTCTTTAATCTTCTCTGCAATCAGGCAGATGACGTCATAAAGATCATCATCAACTTCTATATTGAGGTTCTCAGCTTTTTTCATAAGGATAGCAACCCTTGTTTCATAGTCTGCAGGCTGGATATCTGCGATCAGATTCCACTGGAATCGCGATCTTAAGCGGTCTTCCAGATTTACGAGCTTATTTGGAGCACGGTCACTGGAAATAATGATCTGGCGATTCATTTCGTAGAGGGTATTGAATGTGTGGAAAAATTCTTCCTGTGTCGTTTCTTTTCCTTCAAGAAATTGAATATCGTCGATCAGAAGGACATCAACTTTTCTGTACTTGGATTTAAATTCGTTCATTTTATGCTCACTGAGAGCTTTGATCAGCTCGTTTGTGAACATTTCTGAGGAAACATAAAGAACACTCATCTGAGGGTCTTTTTCTAAAAGATAGATTCCAATCGCATGCATCAGATGTGTTTTTCCAAGACCGGACCCACCATAGATGAAGAGCGGGTTATAGGCTTCGGAAGGGGACTCTGCTACAGCAAGTGCTGCTGCATGGGCATATTTATTGCTGTTTCCGACAACGAAATTATCAAAATTATATCTTGGGTTAAAAATTTTCTGATGATTCAACTCTTTTTTCTGTGGGTTGATTTTAGGAAGTTCTGGTTCTTCTGGCGGGGAAGATACTGCTTCCCTGGCTGCCTCTTTCGAATATTCTTCAGAGCTTTTCAGCACGACGCGGTAATCTTCGCCTAAAACTGCTTTGAAAGCATCTTGAAGAATCGGAAGATATCTGTTCTTGATTATAGTAATCAACAGTTCATTTCCTTTATCAGAATTAACTTCTATATAGGCTATGTTCAGATCATTATCGATTTTTTTTATCCGAAGAGGTTTAAACCAGGTTTCAAAGCTGATTGGTGTTGTGTTTTCTTCAATTATTTCTAATACTTTTTCCCATACTTTCTGTTTATTTTCCATCTAAATGTCCTTCTTCTGAATTTTATCTAACTCCTATTTTATATAAAAAGTTATCCACAAGCAAGTAGGAATTGTGGATAATTAAAAAATAAAGTTTTCATAGAGTTATCCACAACATGTGGATAACTCTATGCATAAATTCCTATGAAAAATTTCCTACATTAATATATCTCGCTAAAATATGACAAAAATTATCATTAATTATCATAATATTCCACAAAAAGATAATTTATCCTTGTAAAAACTAGATTTTTTCAATCTTGACAAGATAAACAGATTCAAGTATAATGTTAAAGCTTATATGTCGAATTGAAATTTAGATCGACATGAACAGATTTAGAAAGGAGAGCTTAAGCTATGAAACAGACTTATCAGCCTAAAAAAAGACAGAGAATGAAAGAACATGGTTTCAGAAAGAGAATGTCTACAAAGAATGGCAGAAATGTATTAAAGAGAAGAAGAGCCAGAGGCAGAAAAAAATTAACTGCTTAATTTTGGCATAATCCCAGGAAGGGGTTAAAGGTACTATGCTGAAAAAAAATGTTTTAAGAAATCAAAAAGATTTTTCTGTAATTTACAATAAGGGAAAATCTGTGGGAGATCGTTATATTGTTTTGTTTTACAGAAAAAATAATCTTCCATACAACAGGACAGGGTTTTTAGCTAGTAAAAAAGTGGGAAATAGTGTTAAGAGAAACAGAGCCAGAAGATTGATGAAAGAGAGCTACAGAAACATTTCAGAAGATCTTCCAATAGGGTATGATTTTATCATCATAGCCAGAAACACTATCTCAGGAAAAAAATGCAAAGAAGTGGAAAGGTCTTTAAAATCCGCTTTTAAGCGTGCCGGAGTAGGTAAAAAGTAATGAAAAGACTGAGCAGTTTTATGAAAAAGATCATGATATTAGCTATACGTTTTTATCAGCGATTTATTTCACCTTTATTTCCCCCTACTTGTCGGTTTTATCCTACCTGCTCGACATATTTCATACAGGCTCTTGAAAAATATGGTGTGTTGAAAGGTAGTTACTTAGGAATTAAGCGTATTTTAAAGTGTCATCCCTGGCATGAGGGGGGATATGACCCTTTAAAATGATGGAGGAAATGAATGGCACTATTAGCGAAACCATTGAGCTATTTGCTTACCTGGTTATACGACCTGGTCGGAAACTACGGAGTCGCAATCTTGATTCTTACAATAATTATTAAGATCTGTCTGTATCCGTTATATGCTAAGCAAATAAAATCAACTGCCAAAATGACTGATATGCAGCCAAAAGTGCAGGAGATACAGCAAAAATATGCCAAAGATAAAAATCTTATGAACGAAAAGATGATGGAGCTGTACAAGAACGAAGGCGTCAATATGTACGGCGGATGTCTTCCTATGTTCGTTCAGATGTTTATTATCATGGGTCTCTTCGGTTTATTGAGAAACCCTATGACATATATCAATTCAGATAAAATGCTTTTTGCAATCCATGAATCCTTCTTGTGGATTCAAGACTTAGTGCAGCCTGATCCTTGGATTTTACCTATTCTTGCAGGTATTGCTACTTTCGTTGCATATTCCATGAACTCGATGAGTATGGGAGGCACGAATGCACAGCAGAATGCCATGATGACAAAGGTAATGAAGTATTTTTTCCCGATCATGATTTTATGGATGGCGAGAACTTATCCTGCTGGGCTTGCAATTTACTGGTTCGGCAGCCAGGTTATCCAGATTTTCTATAATATTAGATTCAATAAGTGGAGAAAAGACCAGAAAATGGCACGTGCTGAAAAAGAGGCCAGAGAGAAAGCTAAGAAGAAGAAAGCAAGAGCATAAACATTGGAGGAAAAAATTAATATGGATTTTTCTGAAAAGTGGGGAACAGATGTCAATACAGCAGTAAAGCTTGCTTTAGACGATCTGAAACTTACAATAGATGAAGTCGATGTTACTGTTTTGGAAGAACCTTCACGCGGATTTTTTGGTATCGGATCTAAGCTGGCATTAGTCAGAGTTGAAAAGAAAAAGAATCTTGTCAAGAAAGAGGAAAAGAAGCCGGAACCGAAAAAAGAAGAGCCAAAAGCTAAGGTTGAAGAAACAAGATTTGAAGAAAAAAATCCTGAAAAATCGCAGAAATTCAAATCTGAAAAAACAGACACAACGAAGAATAAAAAAGAAAGAGCTCCTAAAAAGACGAAAAAAGTACAGATTCCTGCAGAACCTGTTATTGAAAGAGTTCCTGATGCAGAACTGACAGAAATTCCTTCTGATCATGTTGCTATTAAGTTCCTGGAGGAAGTTACACAGAACATGGGACTGGATCTCCAGATTAAAGGAAAAGAAGGAAGAGATGTTCTCTATATTGATATTCAGGGTAAGGAGTCTGGTACGATCATCGGAAAAAGAGGACAAACTCTTGATGCAATTCAGTATCTGACAAGTTTGGTTGTTAATAAGGAAAATTCCGGTTATACCAGAGTTGTTGTTGACGCTGAAAATTACAGAACAAAGAGAGAAAAGACTTTAGAACTTTTAGCAATCAGGCTTGCTAAAAAAGTTGTAAAGACGAAACGAAATGTAAAACTTGAGCCAATGAATCCTTATGAAAGAAAGGTAATTCACGCAACTCTTCAGAGCAACCCTCACGTTACAACAAGAAGTGAAGGTCAAGATCCATACAGAAGGGTTATAATTGAGTTGAAGTAGTTTTATAGCCCGCTTTTGGCGGGCTATTTTCGTATATTGTATAGAATTTAGTTGTACAAAATCAGGATCGGAGATAAAAATGGAAGATACAATTGCTGCCATTGCGACAGCACCGGGCGAGGGCGGTATTGGCATTGTCAGAGTTAGTGGCGAAAAGTCACGAGAAATTCTGGAACAGATTTTTACCAGAGTTAAAAAAAAGTATTACAAGCAAGAGTGTAAAGAGAATTGTGATACTAAAAAAAATCTATTTTTGCCTGATGCAACGTGTGAAACGATTGGACTGCCATTCACACCAAGAATGATGCATTATGGATTTATTTATGATAATTGGACTGGTGATCTGATCGATGAAGTTATGGCTGTCTGGTTCAAATCACCATATTCCTATACCGCAGAGGATGTGGTAGAGATTCAATGCCACGGCAGTATTGTTTCTTTACGCAAGATTCTTGCATTAGTTCTTAAGAATGGTGCACGTATGGCAGAACCTGGTGAATTTACGAAAAGGGCGTTTCTTAACGGCAGGCTTGATTTATCGCAGGCAGAAGCTGTTATCGATCTGATCAAGGCAAAATCGGACAGAACTTTTGATGTTGCGTTGGATCAACTGGAAGGAAAGTTTTCAGCTAAGATCAAAGAAATCCGCGCGCAGCTTGTAGATGTGCTCGTTGACATTACTGTTAATATTGATTATCCTGATGAGGATATCGAGCAGCTTACTTTTGAAAAACTGCTTGCAGATCTGAAAAAAATAAAAAATGAAATCCACAAGCTTCTCGCAACAGCGGATACGGGAAGAATTTTAAGAGATGGACTGAATATTGCGATCATTGGAAAGCCTAACGTAGGAAAATCATCTCTCATGAATGCTTTGCTGAAAGAAACAAGAGCAATCGTCACTTCTATTCCCGGAACAACGCGAGATACTATTGAAGAAATGCTTTCAATCCGCAATATCCCGGTAAGGTTGACGGATACGGCAGGCATTCGCCAGACGGAAGACGTTATTGAAAAAATCGGAATCGAGAAAAGCAAGGAGTCGTTTAATAAGGCAGATCTTGTTATTTTTATGGTGGACAGCAGTGTTCCGCTCAATGAGGAGGATCATGAGATCATCCGTCATCTGGATGGGAAAAAATGCGTTCTTGTTTTGAATAAAACAGATCTTCCACAGGTTGTCGATAAAACGGAGCTTTTTCGTCTGCTTCCTGAAGCAGAAAAAGTGGAAGCAGCAATCGCAGATGATATAGGAATCGAGAAGATTGAAGATGTCGTAGAGGCACTTGTCTACGGAGGAAAGGTTTCACAATCGGGGCAGCTTATGGTTACGAACGTGCGGCATAAAGCACTTCTGGAAGAAAGTGAGGCTTCTCTTGGAGATGCTATACAGATGGCAGAAAAAATGCAGCCTCTGGAATTTCTTGAAATTGATGTGAACAGTGCATATGAGTCTTTAGGCGCAATCATCGGAGAATCGGTTCAGGAAGATATTATAAACGAAGTCTTTGCAAGATTTTGTTTGGGAAAATAGATTGGAAGTAATATGGAAAGAATATTTATGGGGGACTACGATATAATTGTAGTTGGTGCCGGACATGCCGGATGCGAAGCTGCTCTTGCATCGGCCAGAATGGGAAAGAAAACACTGATGTTTTCTATCAATCTGGAAGCTGTTGCTATGATGCCATGCAATCCGTCCATAGGCGGAACAGGGAAAGGTCATCTGGTAAGAGAAATCGATGCACTTGGCGGTGAGATGGGAGTTAATATTGATAAAACTTTCATCCAGAGTAAGATGCTGAATACTTCAAAAGGTCCTGCCGTGCATTCTTTGCGCGCACAGGCTGATAAACATAAGTATCATGTGGAAATGAAAAAAACAATCGAACATCAGCCAAACCTTGATATGAAGCAGGGGGAAGTTGTTGATCTGATCGTTGAAAACGGAAAAGTATGTGGTGTTGAAACCAAAACACATACGTATTACACTGCGAAAGCGGTCATCCTTGCTACCGGCACATTTCTGCGAGGCAAGATTTTTATTGGAGACAGCGTGTTTTCCAGTGGTCCGAACGGTCTTGCACCATCCAACGAATTTGCAGATAACTTGAAAAAGCATGGAATGAATCTCCGGAGGTTTAAAACCGGTACGCCTGCCCGCTGCCTTGGATCCAGCCTGGATTATTCTAAGATGATCCCACAGGAAGGGGATAAAAAAACGGTTCCGTTTTCGTTCCTGAATGATGAAATCGGGGAAAATCAGATATTATGTTGGTTGACTTATACGAATGAGGAAACGCATCGGATCATCCGCGAAAATTTTCATCGTTCGGCTCTGTTCGGCGGTCAGATTGAAGGCATTGGACCTAGATACTGTCCTTCCATTGAGGATAAGGTTAATCGTTTTGCTGATAAAAAAAGACATCAGACGTTTATAGAACCGGAAGGAATTGATACAGATGAAATGTATATTCAGGGAATGTCATCCAGTCTTCCGGAAGACGTACAGCTCGCATTTTATAAAACGATTCCGGGACTTGAGAACCTTCGAATTGTCAGACCTGCATATGCAATCGAATATGATTGTATTGATCCACAGGACTTGAAACTGAACCTGGAATATCGAACGATTGAAAATCTATTTTGTGCCGGTCAGTTTAATGGAAGCTCCGGATATGAAGAAGCAGCAGCACAGGGGCTGATGGCAGGAATCAATGCCGTACTGAAAATTTCTGGAAAAAATCCATTTATCCTCGGAAGAGACGAGGCTTATATTGGCGTTCTCATCGACGATTTAGTAACAAAAGGTACTAATGAGCCTTACAGAATTATGACGTCCAGAGCGGAATATAGACTGGTTCTGAGACAAGACAATGCAGACCTGCGTTTAACGGAAAAATCTTACAGTATTGGACTGGCAACGAAAGAGCGTTACCAGCGATATCTGAAAAAGAAAGAAGATGTTGATCGTGAAATGGATCGTCTGGAAAATATTTCTGTTGGACCGAAAGAAGCAAATGAGTTTCTGGAAGCGCATGGTACAGCTCCAATTGCAGGAAGGGTTTCTCTGGCAGAGCTTTTAAAAAGACCGCAGATTACTTATGAGGATCTTGCTGAAATTGACGATACCGAAAGACCGGATCTTTCATATCATGAAGTCATTCAACTGGAAGTTCAGATCAAATATGCAGGATATATTAAGAAGCAGATGCAGCAGATTGAAAGATTTAAAAAACTTGAAAATAAAAAGTTGGATGAATCTCTTGATTATACAGGTATTGAGGGACTCAGGATTGAAGCAGTTCAGAAGCTGAATCAGATGAAGCCGGTATCACTCGGTCAGGCATCCAGGATATCAGGTGTTTCTCCTGCAGATATTAATGTTCTGCTTATCTATTTAGAAAAGAAGAGAAGAGGAAAACAGTGAACAATCTGAAAGAGGCATTGAAGAATATGGATCTTCCATGTGATGCAAAGACGATAGAAAAATTTCGTCTGTACATGGAAGGTGTGCTTCAGTGGAATGAAAAGGTCAATTTGACCAGGATTACAGAGCCTGATGAGTTCGTTTCCAAACATTTTATTGATTCGATTTTGTGCTGCGGATTTGACGAATTTAAAAGTGCAGATCGTATTATCGATGTAGGAACCGGAGGAGGATTCCCCGGCGTGCCGCTTGCGATCGTTTCGCCGGATAAGGAATATGTTCTGATGGACGCACTGAATAAAAGGCTGAAGATCATTAATGAACTGTGCCAAAAGGCTGAAATTTATAATGTAATAACAGTTCATTCCAGGGCAGAAGACCTGGCAGTAAAAAAAGAATATCGTCAGAAATTTGATCTTTGTGTATCCAGGGCTGTTGCAAGCAGTGCGGTTTTGGCAGAATACTGCCTTCCGTTTATAAGAAAGGGCGGTTACTTTCTGGCATACAAAGGTCCTGATGTTTATGAAGAAGCAAAAGAAGCAGAGAAAGCAATTCGCATTCTTGGTGGAGAGCTTATCGATATCCGGGACAGTAATTTGAAAAACTTTGGGATTGATCATAAAATCATGGTCATAAAAAAAATTAAAGATACACCTGCGAAGTATCCGAGAAAAGCGGGTACTCCGTCGAAAATCCCCCTAAAATAGCTGATTTTAGGGGGATTTGTTTTAAGAATAATTAAATATTTCCCATCATATGTGTTAGAATTTCCTCAGAAGGATAAAAAACTGCCATTCTTATGAAAACGAGAAGGGATGACGCTATTATGTGTGTAGAAAGAAGAGGGAGGGAATACATATGAAAGTTGTACAAGTACCGTTGAACTTGATCGTTCCAAATCCGGATCAGCCACGTAAATATTTTACGGACGATGAATTAAAAGAGTTAACGCAGTCCATAAAAAATTACGGTGTCTTGCAGCCTCTTTTAGTAAAGAGGAATGGTCTGAAAAGTTTTTTTCTCATTGCTGGAGAAAGAAGATATCGGGCTGCGAAACTGGCGGGTCTGGAGAGAGTTCCTGTCTTAATCAAGGAATTCAGCGAGAAGGATGCATCTATCATCGCACTCGTTGAAAACGTACAGAGAGCTGATTTGAGTTTTCTCGAAGAGGCACGGGCATATAAAAAACTGATGGATGATTATCATCTTACGCAGGGCGAAATATCGGAGAGAGTTTCGAAAAAGCAGTCAACGATCTCAAATAAAATACGGATTCTCTCTTTGCCGGAAGAATTACAGGAATTGATTGCAGAGCATAATCTTACCGAGCGCCATGCAAGAGCACTTCTGAAACTGAAAGATGAAGTAGATCGAAAAAAAGTTGCACAAAGAATTATTCAGCATGGTTTAAACGTGAAGCAGACGGAAAAATTGATAGAAGACATACTAAGCAATCAGGAAAAAGCAGATCGAAAGCAGCGGCAGATAAATTATTTCAGCTATAAAATTTATTTAAACACTATCAGGAAGGCGTTTAATCAGGTAAAAAACGTAGAAAAGGGCGCTGAGTTTTCCCAGTCAGATGAAGGAGATTTTTTGGAAGTTAAGATCAGAATACCAAAAAAAAGTAGATGTTTCACGTGAAACATCTACTTTTTTTTGTGCAAGTATAGAAATGATTATCATATTGATGTATAATAAGAATATAGTAAAAGAATGAGTGAATTATCATAGAATAGTTCTCACATATAAATTTATCTCAAGAGGAGGACTTGTTTTGGGAAAGGCTATTGCGATATTTAACCAGAAGGGCGGTGT
>CAKQVC010000005.1 GCA_934277655.1 uncultured Clostridia bacterium | reverse complement strand
AGCAGCATTGCGAAGAGTTTTTTCATTTTCGTCTCCTTATTATTTATTTATATCGGGCGGCGCAAAACCGCCCGGTACAACTTAATTGATTACGTTGTTCGGTTTTCTGCCCGTACGGATTGAATTTTCAGGCGTCTTGCACGGGCTCCTTCACGACGGCTTCAATCAATCCCAGCGAGAATCTCATGATAAGCAGGGTATCGACGGCATTCACTGCGCCGTCCCCGTTGAAGTCCGCAGCGGCGATCTGTTCGGGCGTAAGGCTCTCGGTTGAAACTCCGAGAACATGCCGCATAGCAACAAGGGCATCAACAGCGTTGACCGCGCCGTCTCCGCTGGCATCACCGGAGTTGGGAATCGGGCCGTACTTTGCGAGAACGGCCGTATTTGCCGTAACGCATGAGAAGTCACCTTCCCAACCGACAAAGATAAAGTTCTCCCTCTCCGGATCGGGCGGAGGAGTCGCTGCTTCGCCGTACTTTGCGGTTTTAATTGCAATTGTCCGTCCGTCCCAATCGACAAAGGTTACAAAGAAGCTTGCGTTCGGGTTGGGGGTCGGAGTGGGCGTAGGTTCTCCCGTCGGCGTAGGCTCTCCCGTGGGTATGGGAGTCGTGGGATCCGTTACGACACCGCCGCCTCCTCCGCCGCCGATGCTGCCGGAACCGCCGCCGGAACCGCCCGAACCGCCGCCGCCTATGCTGCCCGTGGCGGAATTTCCTGTCACGTCATAATGCGGAACCTGTTCTGCCGTGCCGTCGCTGTTGTTCTTCGACAGGTCGTTGACCGTCATATCCATATTCTTTTCACCGGCTTCGGCGTCTTCGGGAATCTTGACCTTCATCTTCATGATTTGGCCGTTTCCGCCGAACGCCATTCCGCCGGACTCCGCTTTTGCGTCTATCGTGCCCGTGCTTGCGTCCGAACTGCCCGAGCCGCCGCTGCCGGTACCACTGCCTTGCTGAAGCTCAAATTCTCCGCCGTTTTCGACAATTTCCTGAATCACCTGACCCGGCGTTATCTCAAGAACCTCTATGTCGCTTGCATCGTATTCAAGTGTCATGTCGAAACTGTTTGCTTCATAGTCGCCCTCAATAACGACTTCCGTTTCGATTTCTTCACCGGGACTGCCCGCTATTTCTCCGAGAAGAACACATACGCCTGCGTCGGGGTTTTCATCGGGAACAATGGGGGCGATTTCAAGGTCTATCGCGTGGCATCTGCCCATTTTAAGAGTATAAAAATTAATTAAAATTCATTTAGGCAATAGCAAGACAATGATATGTTAGCAAATGCTGTTGTACAAGCGGTTCAAATATATTTAACTTTTTTATGCAAGTATTACGTGTGCAGTGTTGACAGCAGTTGCTAAATGTGGTTAAATCTAGTAGCACTGAGTGGAGCAAGTCTGAATCGCATGGGACGGACGTTTATGTAGTACAAATGCTTTGACGTGAGTGTGTTTTTACAATCTTTGTTTTTCGTACTGTCTGTCTAAATTGAGCACCAAGTATGAAGAAGCCGCGTGTGCGAGTTCAGATCACGAGATTAGTTATTGAGATTGCAAATTCAAGCCGATTTTATTACGAATAGTTTGGCGTGCTAAGGGAGAATAAAACAGTTCAACTGGATGCAATATTCCTAGAGCGTTATGTTAGTCTAATCAAGCAGTGCCTATCAAAAGACAATTACGGTTAGAAAATCTTTAGGGCACAACAGTGATGTTATGTGAGTTTTAATCAATTGAGCCTTAATCAGTCTGTAGAATTAGACTGTTTGGGAAAATAAATACATTTTAAGGAGAACGAATCATGGCAAAAACAAAGTTCACCGGCATAAGTGAATGCTACATCTTTGATGAAGCGGGCGGAAAGAGAGATCAGCTTGAGCAGGCTATTCTGCAGGAATTCCAAGCGAAGAAGTATCCTCTGCAGGCCACAATTACCACCATTAAGGCAAGCGGCGGCGGTCTTTTGGGTGCACTCGGCGCAACTAGAGAGCAGTGTGTTGTCGTTAAGATCGATAGTGAAGCCCAGATTGCAATTTCAAACACTACAGTCGGCTCCTATCTGTATGTGGAAGTTTATCTGATGGTCCAGGAGAAACTCAGCATTTTTGCTGGCTTGGCCGCAATGATGGACAATGCCTTCAAACAGCAGAAGCGCAATGCGTACTTTGTAGCTGCTAAGGCTGCAGCTGAATCTGCGTTCAACCAACTGCAGCTTAAGCAGAGCAACAGCGGATATAAATCCAGCACCAGGACGGTAACTGATGACGACAAATAATGCTTAATCAATAATATAGCAGGGTGTAAGATGGGAGTAATCCCATCTTACATTTCTCGCATTGGAGGCTTTAAATATGGCAAAGATCAGTCTTACGTGTACGCAATGCGGCGGAAATATCATTTTAGATAATTCGCATGAAATCGGGACATGCGAGCATTGTCTTGCGCAATTTGTTATAAAAGAAGATCAAATAATTCAAAATATAACTCAAAACATCACAAAGCACGTTTATGGTTATGCGGGCAAAGACGTTGAAGAATTGCTTAATGATGGCTATAAACTGATGGATTTAGGGGATGACGGAAAAGCAAATGCCAAATTTAGAAAAGCTATTGATGTCGAACCGAATTGCTGGAGCGCATGGCTTGGCTATGCATCAACCGGTGGCGATCGATCGGGTTATCTTTCTGTTGTGCCTGCTTTCCTTAAAGCATACAATGCCGCAACCGAAGAAAAGCAAGAGTCCGAAACGTATATCGAAATGGTACGATATCTCCCTGACAGCAATCTGAGAGCAGCTTTTATCAGAGCATTCAATGTGGCTTCTCGGAAGGAGCGGCATAAGATTTTTGAGCTTGTTGCCGGAGTAATCGGTTGTGATGAATCCGAGATTGCGTCATTGGCAGTAGACTTGTGTCCTGACGATTGGCGTGCTTATTTTGCAATGGCAAAGTTCAGGCAAATTCGTGTACGGTGGTGCCAATTGGAAGGTAATTTCATTTTCGGTAAGCATCTTCCTGCACACGCTGAAGAGGTATTGGATATTTTCATGAATGCATACCGACTTGCGAAGAATGAAAGTGAAACTGCCAAGAATAAGGTTTTATCATACATCCGTACTTTATCCAAAGATAATTCCTATAGTGTGTTCATGTCTGAATTAAATAAGCGCATTAAACAAGTGGGTTGAGAGGTGTGGAAATGGCTATCATTGACAGAATAAAATTCGATGGAAGTTCGAATGGATCCCAGTGGCTTGTTTATAAATGTCCATCGGAGCAATTTGTCATTGGCTCGCAACTTATTGTAAATGAGGGTCAGGAAGCACTGTTTTTTAAAGGGGGCAAAGCACTTGATCTGTTTGGCCCGAACACGCATACTCTTTCTACTGGAAACTTGCCAATATTAAATAAACTTGTGAATCTGCCATTCGGAGGCAAAACACCATTTTCTGCTGAAGTGTATTTCATTAACAAGACGGCCAACCTTGAAATGAAATGGGGAACTTCAACTCCGATCCCACTTGAAGACCCAAAGTATGGTTTGATTCTGAACATCGGTGCACGTGGACAGTATGGAATAACAATAAATGATTCCAGACTCTTTGTAACAAGGATTATCGGAGCAGTTCCTGGCGGAACAATAACGAATCCAATGTCCGTTTTAAGATACTTCAACGGAGTGGTTAACTCAAAAATTAAGTCCGTAACTGCTGCTTATATGATTCAAAAGCGCATCTCTTTCTTGGAAATTTCACAATTCTTATCAGAACTATCAAGTGCATTTCAGGATGCCCTGAATGATGAATTTGACAGGTTTGGTATTGAACTCGTTAATTTCTATTGTGAGTCAATTGCTCCAAATCCTGATGAATACGAAAAACTTCGAAAATACAAAGAAGAACTGGCATTAGGACACGAATTCTATCAACAACGCCGCTCGCTTGATATTCTTGAAAAGTTTGCAGAAAATCAATCTGCGGGCGGAGCGGCAAATGCAGGAATAGGTTTAGGCATGGGGCTTGCATCGGCGGGCAATATTGGAAGTATGTTCGCAGAGATTGAACAGAACATGAACACAGCTCCTGCAAATGCACAAATCACTTGTACAAAGTGTGGAACGCTGAATAACTCAGCAATGAAGTTTTGCGGAAATTGTGGGAATAAGCTTGCTGACACAATTATTTGCCCGCATTGCGGAAAAGAAGTTCAGAAGGGCAT
Source organism: uncultured Clostridia bacterium (assembly GCA_934277655.1). Classification (GTDB taxonomy): domain Bacteria; phylum Bacillota; class Clostridia; order Peptostreptococcales; family Anaerovoracaceae; genus CAG-238. The sequence continues at coordinate 18,556 of CAKQVC010000005.1, read as the reverse complement.
GAAATTCTGTGGCGAATGCGGAGGGATGCTTTGCGGATCGAAGTGTCCGGCTTGTGGATTTGACAACAATGCAGGTATGAAGTTCTGCGGAAACTGTGGAAAAAAGCTATAATCATGATTATACCAGGGTGATATTAATATGGAAAAATCAGGCAACTTTCTAAAAACAGACTTTATTGTGACCTTTTTTGTTGACGATAAAGCGATTTCGAGGACGATGAGTGATGTTTTAAAAAACAAGAACAACACTTTGTATAGAGAGACTTTAGGACTTCCGGCGGATTTTACCATACCATTTTCACAGGACAGTGGCGAGACAGGCGTTTCCTATACGTTCAAACAAGGATTCAACGACAACTATAATGTAACATTGAATGGTTGTCAATGCAATAATTGCAGCGTGCAAAACGGTAGCTATTTTATTTTTAAATGTAAAACAAACGACTGCACGCTGAGAATACTGCTTGTTGACACTTCGGTTGTTCGCACTGGCTATAGAAAGTATCGTTTAGCAAAAGAAACAAATTATTATATTGGACGGATGCAGATTAATGATATTTCTTACAATATGAGCGATTATGTTTCAAGAGATAAACATGCAGCATTACGAACAGACGGTAACGGAAATGCATTTATTGAGGACTTGAAGAGGAACGTTGGCATTTATGTTAACAACCACCTTGTCCATTCCAGACAGTTGAAACCTTTTGATGAGATTTTCGTAATGGGGCTTTCAATAGTGTACATGGGTGAGTTTATTGCTGTCCGTGATTTGTGTGCAGATAGTACACTGCCTTTAATGACATCTTTCGAAGTCAAAACGCCTACCAACAACATAGAGGATAGAAAGTATTTTGTGAGCACACCACGAATTCTCAAGTCTGCAGAGAGAGACGAGATAGAAGTTGATGCTCCGCCGAGCCCGTTTACAACAGATAAAACACCAGCAATTCTTGCGATAGGCCCAAGCTTTACTATGTCTTTGGTTATGTTGGTGAGCCTTGTCTCCTCAATTACGAATGCAATCAGCGGCGGAGGGCGGTCAACAATTATTGCCAGTGGTGCCATGGCGGTTGGGTCGTTGCTAGGTTCAATTATGTGGCCTTCCTTGCTTAGAAATTATCAAAAAAAACGAGCAATATCGGAAGAAAGCTACAGAAAAAACAGATATTTGGCGTATATTGCCGATATTGAGAAAGAGTTGATTTCAAAGAAGGAACGAACTGTTCGCATTTTAAACGATTCGTTATATCCATCCCCCAAGGCTCTCTGCGCCATATTGGACAGCGAAAACAATAAACTTCGTTTATGGGAACGTTCCTTCGAGGATGATGACTTTCTTGTTGTGCGCATGGGATTGGGCAGCAGAGAGTTTGAGGTGCAACTGAAAACTCCCAAACAAGGTTTTCAGCTGTACGAGGATGAACTTCGTAAGCTGCCGGTTGACCTTTCGAAAAAATATAGAACGTTAAGCAATGTTCCGTTAACACTCGATATACAGAACAATCATACGATTGGGATTATCGGCAGTCCGAAAAACATCCGTGTAATTTTGAGTGAGATAATTTTGAACATAATCTCACTCCATTCATATGATGAAGTGAAGCTGGTGATAGTTGCTCCGCCTAAACAAGCGCATTCTTTTGATGGTTTTAAAAACGTACCGCATATATGGAGCAATGACAAGAAGGTACGTTTTTTTGCCACAACACAGGAAGAAGTTCACTTCATATTTAACAAAATCAACGAAATAGTTCAAGAACGTGAGGATTTACAGGCTAAATCGGCAATAGCTGTTCAACATTATGTTGTAATTGTTACTGAACCGGAGCTGATCGAAAAAGAAGCTTTGTGCAGGTATTTGCATGATGCAGACAATAAAGTAGGTATCACGGCGTTGTTTGCATATGGAAACATTACAAAATTACCGAAAGCATGCAAAACAATTATTCAGAGCGATGACAACAGGACCGGGTACTATATTAAAAACAAAAACGGGAACAGGTTTATACCGTTTACTCTCGATACTGTTGAATCAAGCGACCTTCTTATGTTTGCAAAAAAACTTTCTCGTCTTCCAATTAAGCGCGATTCCCGCTCGCTCGGAATGATTGATCGAATCTCCTTCTTGCAAATGTATAAAGCGGGAAACGTTGATGAACTTGATATCGAGGGTCGTTGGGATAACAGCAATTCCGCCAAATCGTTGGCTGCGCCTATCGGCGTTATGGCGGGCGGCAAAGTGTTTAGTTTGGACTTACATGAAGCATATCATGGCTGTCATGGACTTGTTGCAGGAACTACCGGCTCCGGCAAAAGTGAATTCCTGCAAGCATTTGTCCTGTCGTTAGCAATCAACTATAGTCCGAATGAGATTGCTTTCGTGCTGGTAGACTTTAAAGGCGGTGACATGGCCAGACCGTTTATAGCAAAAACGTCCTCACCAGCGCTCCCTCACTTGGCAGCTACAATTTCCAATCTGTCAGGTAATATTCTTTATCGCGCATTGGTTTCATTGGATGCAGAGATTAAATCCAGGCAAAGAATATTTAATGAGTCGGCCGCCGCCCTCGGCGTTGATAAATTGGATATCAATTCTTATCATAAGTATTATAAGGGCGGACGGCTTATTTCACCTTTGCCCCACTTGGTGATCATTATTGATGAGTTTGCCCAACTGAAAACCCAGCAGCCGGAATTTTTGTCGCAACTTGTTAATGTAGCGCAAGTCGGGCGCAGTCTTGGAATCCATTTAATACTTGCAACTCAAAAACCAAGCGGCATAGTAGACCCGCAGATAATGAGCAATGCGCGATTCAAAGTATGCTTAAAAGTGGCGGACAAGCAGGACAGCATAGATATGATTAACAAGCCGGATTCTGCGTTAATTAAGAATCCCGGGCGGTTATACCTGCAAGTAGGATATGATGAGATTTATGAATGCATTCAGTCCGGTTACAGCGGGGCTGACTATGTTCCCACAAAAACCTATATGCCGGATGAAGAGATCACCGTGGAGATGACGGATAACACAGCTAACCCGATTAATAGCGCAAAAATTGACTTGTCAAGGGAGAACTCGGACAAAACCCAGCTTGAAGCAATTGTTTCGAGAATTATTACCCTTGGACAAGAGAAGCATTGTGCTGCAAAACCGTTGTGGCTTGACATGTTGCCCACAAAAGTGAATTTGAGCTCATTACAACTCGGAAGGAAAGGAATGTGCACAGCAACTGTCGGATTGATCGATTATGTTCGTACTCAAGAACAGCAGCCGCTCACAATCGATTTCGTTAAAACGGGTCATGTTGGCTTGTATGGTGCGGCCGGCATGGGCAAAACAACATTTTTACAGACATTGGTTTATTCGTTAGTCTGCGGGTATCGTTATACGCCAGCCGAACTTAATTTATATGCGCTCGATTTCGGTGGAAGAAATCTCGGGTATTTGGCTGCTCTTCCGCATACAGGGGGTGTTGCGTTTGCCGATGACGAAAATAAAATATCAGAAATGACAACAGTACTGCGTGAATTAATTGAAGAACGCAAACATATTTTCGCAGAGAAAAACTGTAGTACATTTGCCGATTATCGTGCTATATGCAAGTCAGCATTGCCGGCTATATTGGTTTTGATTGATAATTTTGCGTCTTTGAGGGATAAATACATAAATATTGCTGATGAGTTTGCTGAAATTATCAGCAACAGCAGCACGTATGGTGTTTATTTCGTTATAACGGGTAGCACAAGGAATTCAATACATTATAAAATAACCGAATATATATCATCTTATTTTACATTGAAAATGAATGATCCGAGCAATTACATGGATATCCATAACGTTCGTCCGCCAATTATTCCAGAAGACATAAGCGGCCGTGGTATCACTGTAATAAATAAGGAAATTGTTGAATTTCAAACAGCAATTGCACTTGACAGGGAGAATGAAGCTGAACGCCTCGAAGCAATATGTCGTGAATACCGAAAACTTGCTAATAATTGGCACGGGTATGCCCCTGTGTGTTTAGGCTGCTCTGGCGATGATTCAGACGAAGTTGCAGGAGATAGACTACAGGTTCCGCGGTGTATTCCACTTGAACCGATATCAGACGACGGCAAAAATCTTGTCATTGGGTTGTCAAAGTCAGGTGCACTGACTTATGGCTTGACGTTGACCAAAGACTACAAACTGTGCGTGTGTGCAGACGAGTTGGAGAAATTAAAAGGATTCTACAGGCAAATACTGGCTAATCTAACCAAGTACGATGATAGAAAAATCATCTTTATAGATGACAGCAATGCTTCATTCAAGGATATTGTTGAAGAATGTTCATCATATCGGTATATTAACCAAGCTTCAGAGCTTGATTTGTTCATTGATGAGCTTAAACCTCAGCTTAATTCAAGACTGGAAAGCAATGATGAGCGGTATGAACGGATGTTTATTATTGTTGCTGAGTTTAATTCATTTTTCAATATGATAACCGATGAACAGGCGGCATTTATGCGAAAGGTATTTCACTATATTGATTCTCCCAAATACCAGATTTGCTTTATTTGCGGATTCAATGTGAGAGGGGACAAAAATAATGACGGTTTATTCATGTCATTGGTTGCAAATGCTGAAAACTATGTGTTGCTTTCGGAAACTTACGAACTTGCTTCAGCAAAGATCGAAACACTGCCGTTTATCGCTAACGTAAAGCCACGAGGATGCTACTTCTTCAGTAAAGAAAAAAACGTTGAGATAAGGTGGTGAGCTCTATGGGAAAAATATCGATAACAGTAAGGATACCGGCGTTGGATATCACGTGTGATTTCACGGTTCCGTGCAACATGTCAGTCAAGAATGCCGTAAATTTGATTATCCGAATATTGAATTCAGAATACGGAATTTCGGAGAGTTGCAACAACGCAATGCTGTTCGATACTAGTGACAGCAAGGTGCTGCGGCCGGAATGTAGTTTCGCTCAGCTCGGCATTTTTGATGGAGCACGACTGTTACTGATGTAATGAAAGGAGTGTTATGCGGTGACATACAGAATTAACTACGCTAAAGTAATTTCTCAGGCTGGCTCTATTGAAAAAGGTGCGTTGGAATTAACTGCTCAAGTTAGGGCGCTGGAGCAATTGGAACAAGATTGCAACGCAATATGGAAAGGCCAAGCGGCAGATGTGTTTATCAGAAAACTGCACACTTTGAGTTCGGAAATGCTCCGAACTCAAAAACAAATGACTGATTTAGCATCAACTATCAAGTATTGTGCCGATCGAGTCCAATCGGCAGATCGGCAAGCAGAGGAGAGAGCTGCTGCGCTGAAGTCAGGACAATAAATGTTGAGGCAACCGCTGGTCAATCCGGAACTCAGGCACGGTTTGGTTTTCTGCGCAAGCAATCCGCAAAGATCACTCTTGTGCACGGTTCGCTTGATCATCGTTTACCATATTAAATGTTAAAACCGAAAGGAGAACTTTTATGACGACAACGATTTTTGATGTAACACCGGAAGAAATCGAATCCTCAGCGGTAAAAGTTGAGAACAAAACAAAGGAATTCGTAAAGGCTTATGACAGCATTTATGCTGCTGTTTCTGACTTGCGTATTAATTACAAGGGCGAAGCAAGTGACACTTTCAATCACAGAATTGAAGGTTACAGAAATGATTTCTCTGCGGCTGAAAAAGCACTGAATAACTATGTGCAATTCCTTAGGGAATATGCCGCAAGAGTGAAGAGCGTTGAAAATGAGGTAAAGAATAAGGCGGGCGCGCTCAGCGTAGGCAACTGATTCGGAAAGGAGAAAAAACATGGCACAAGTTGTTGTAGATTCCAGAGTAATGCGAGATAAGGCAAGGACCATCGAAAACGCTGCCGTAACCATTCAAACTCTGTATGCAGAGATGCTTCAAGAGGTTACTGCCACCACGAACAGGATGAAGGGCGAGGCAATTGAAACAGCAAAGGAGCGTTTTGCAAGCATGCAGAATGTGTTTGACACTATTGTAAAGGACATTAAAGCATACAGTGCTTTTTTAAATCAAGCAGCAGAAGGGTATGAAGCAGCGGAACGCGAGGGAACTCAAAAAGCAGCAGAACAGGGCAAGGTTTTCTAATCGCTTTAGCTCATTAATAATCGGTTCTCCTCGGAGAAACAGTGAACTGTTTCTCCGAGGAGAATCAACAGGAAGGATTTTTACGTATGCCAAGGATTTATGTGAATTTTCCGGGATTGGAGCGAATCGGAATCGAGTGCGGAACGGCTGCCTCTAAAGTGGATGAATTACGTTATAACATTCAGAATATTCATCGTCAACTTGATTGGGATATTCGATGCAAATCTGATATATCCAACACAGCCAGGTACATTGAACGAAAACTTGAACGGTATGCAAGAGCGTTAAAGGCGTATCAGCGATTTATTGAAGAGTCCCACAAAAAATACATTGAACTGAATACAAACAAAGCGGAGCTTAGCTTGTTAGAGAGCTGTCAATCCTTCATCATTGAAAAGTTTGACTGGCTTTTCCAAAAAGTTGACGAAAATGGTGGTTCTCTTTCTTTGCTGCAAGCACTGTTAGGCGGAGGAAAAACGCTTGAGAATAACGATGAAGCTGGTATTCTCGAAAAGGTGATCTCCTATGTTGAAGATTTTGCTTCTTTTTTCAACGGAGATAAAGCGGGTTTAACGGGAGCAATTGACTTGTGCGATCTCACAACATCAAGCATTGGTTTATGGAAAGAAGGGTACGATTATTTCCAGGGCATGTTTGAAGGCGTTAGTACAGGGTTTTTTGGCAAATTAGCACAACGAAATGTAATGATAGCAGGTCTGGCATCCAATATATTGGGATTTGCGTCAACCCTGATGACGGCAAACAATGGAGCAGACGGCAAAAGCTGGCAAAGCATTGTGGCTGATTATGTTGAAAGCGGAAAGGATTTGTTTTCAATAATATCCTCGGGCTATTCTTTGAAGCATATAGGGAATGTAAACAGCTTAACTAAAATTAAAGCGGGGCCATGGAGTGCTATGGATGTTTATACCGCCATCGCCAAAGCAGGAATTCAAACTGTTTCTCAGGGTTTTGAAAGCGCCGGTAATTATTTCGCTGATGGACAATGGGATTCGGCTGATACCGGAGCAACCGCAATCGATGTTGCGATGGCTGGTTTGTATGCGATTCCACACGCATTAACAGGTGGACTGGATGATGTCGTGTTCGGTTGGGTAGACAAAGCAGCAGGCGGAGACGGGAATCCCGAAATGAGTTACTATGAAATGGCAGCAGAGGGATACAAAATCCTGGGCGAAAAAGTTGGTCATGCAATTGGTAAATGGTGGATTAGCTTAACCACGTAAGTATAGGAGGAAACATGAAGGACTTATTACCGATAGGAAGCGTCGTCCTGTTGAAAGACGCAACAAAGAAACTCGTTATCATTGGTGTATTGCAAGTTAATGCCGAGCAAAACAAAATGTACGATTATTTGGCTGTCCCGTACCCGGAAGGATATCTCGGGTCAGATAACAATTATCTGTTTAATCAGGGTGACATTAATGATATCATCTTCCGCGGATATACAAACCCTGAACGGGATATTTTTATCGAAGCGCTTAATATTTTGTACAGCAAAAAAGAAGTTAAAAATAACTAAAAAAAGGCATCATTAAGAGCAATAATGTTTGTATGACTGATCATGCACTCTATGCGGTTTGTTTTTCTCACATAGGAAAACGATTAACTCATGAAGACAATTTTCTGATTAAAAATAATTATCTGACGTCCGATATGCAAAGACGAATGTCAGATAGGCATTGCTGTTTTTTTTGCGGTAAGAGCTCGTCTAGAGTAGCATTATATGCTGTCAGTGACGGAATGGGTGGACACAATGCCGGAGAGATTGCAAGCCAAGTTTGCGTCGAAATGCTTGCGGCAGCGCAAAAAAAAATACAACAATATAATTCAATCGAAGATGTTGTTGCTTGCCTTCAATCCGTAATTGAAGCTATCAATAAAAAAGTGTGTGCTATGAGCAACGAGAACAGTGAAATGAGAGGAAGGGGAGCGACTCTCGTGTTGTTTGTTGCCTGTGGTGACAAGTATGCGGTATTAAACGTTGGCGATAGTCGCGCATATTATTTATATAATCAACAAATAGCTCAAATCACAAAAGACAATACGGAGGGTCAGCGCATGCTTGACTTGGGTCTTTTGACCAGAAAAGAGCTTTTGAGTTTCCCTGCGCGCAAGAATCTAAATCGATATATTGGACTTTATCAGAGCGGATATACTTTAAGAGCTGACGAATACTACCTCATTGCAGATGAAGGGTTTGTTATTTTGTGCAGCGATGGCATTTCAGACTCTGTTTCGAATGAACGAATACTGGAAATTTTCAATTTGGAGAAGACCGCGGAGGCTGCTGGAAAACGACTTATTGATGAAGCTGTTGCATCTCAATATTCTGACAATGCAACGATAATGATAATAAAACTCAGGAGGTAATTTTGTGGCGCAAATGAACATAATTGGCAAAAATATTTTAGGGTATACTGTCAGCGAGAAAATTGATTCCGGTGCATTCGGCACTGTTTACAAAGTTGTTAAGTCCAACGCCGCAGGTCAATATATCCGTGCGTTAAAACACATCACAATTCCGACGGAAAAACAATATAATTCGGTATTGAATTCGATGGGCGGTGATGTATCAAAGGCTGAGAGTTATTTTTCTCAAATGCTTGATAATATCGTCTCTGAAATTAAAGTACTCAATTTTCTTTCAGAAAAAGACTCACGCCATGTTGTAAGATATTATGAAAATGATATAATTATAACAAGTGAACCGAAACGATATGACATTTTTATATTGATGGAATATCTGACTCCAGTCGAAGAATATATTAAGCACAGGGGTTTTCTTGTGCAAGATGTTTGCAAACTTGGGCTGGATATTTTAAGCGGTCTTAAATTATGCCACGACAGTGGTGTTATTCACCGTGACGTCAAGGATGATAACATATTTGTGTCCGACAATGGTGACTATAAAATTGGCGATTTCGGTGTTTCAAAAGTTCTTAAAGACAGCTCGAAAGCAGAGTCGCTGAAGGGCACTCCAAATTTTCTTGCGCCGGAAGTTTATCTCGGAAAAGCGGGCTATACCAAATCCGTTGATTTGTACTCTCTTGGGATTGTGCTCTACAGGCTCTTGAATTACAGCAGGAATCCTTTTTTGCCCAGTTTTCCGGAGCAATACTATGCACAGGATGAGGACAATGCATTTGAAGCTAGGATGCGCGGCGAGATTCCGGATCTGCCATCGTTGGGAGGCGATGAAATCGGTCATGTTGTTGTAAAATCCATTTCAGGAAGTCGTGATAGATACCAAACAGCGGATGAATTCATTGAAGCATTGAGATCTGCAATTGAAAAAACGCAGGTTGATGTGCTTAAAGAAAGTATAGGACTTGAAACGAACCTGTCTGCTCATTCTTCAAATGAACCAAATCAAAAACAATATGCTTCCACCTTGGGTGCAGAACCTCCTAAAGTTGAATCCGATGGAAACGACACTGATGAACAGAGCAGCTCGATAAACAAGCACCTGTTTGATTCCATCGGTCAGGCTGTTTCCGAGCCTGTTCCCGATGTTAACGCAGTAATGACCGACGAAAGAGGAAAATGTGAAAACACAACAACCGTGCCTGACCATACGGTAGACGAAAAAGTTACAGGTTTGGTGCAATATGACAACATAAAACCGGAAGATCCTCCTGCGATAGATAAAAAAACAATTAAGAAATTTGTTTTCGTATTTCCAGTTGTTGTTCTTTTAATCGGAGTAGTCGCTTTCTTTATTGTGGTTCCAAGCATATACGGTAAGGTTGTCTCCTTTTCCGATTGGATTTTTTCGGATCCGCAGAATATCATTGATACTTTACGTGACTCGAATGTCATATTATCTAAAGCATATAGTATCGTAGGTATAAGGGTTTTCTGGTGGATATGGATTGCAAGCTTTGCAGCATCGCTGTTTGCTTTCGGAAAACAGCTGCATAATGTTAAAGAGAAGGATGCTGTTAGCGTTAACGCTGTTCTGAAAAACAAAGAACCGTATCTGATGACTCAGAATGTATATGAGTTACTTAGGCAAATAAAGACTCTCTCGAATAGTCGAAAGCTGGACTCCCTCTTGCATGCGGTCAACCGATTAAAAGAAAAACTGTATGTTGAAAGCGACTTCGGTTATGGGAACGATGCAGTAATCGCCTGTGAGAATAGTATCGCCGGACAGCTTGGCTTCCTAACCGATGCTGTAGGCAAGCTTGAAAATGATGATTGTGAAGAAAGAATAAATGCAATGAACAAGGCAGTTATGAATATCAATTCCCTGCTGCAAAGGCGGATTGAACTCAAAAGACGATAAGGCGATGAATACCAACGGCAGAAAAAGGTTACGAGCTCCCAGAATGCACTATGACGACAAAATATGATGCCGTCATATATTCTTAGTTATAAACGAGTTTTAAAGAGATGAAAAAAGCTCTCAGTATTATGTGCTAAATCATATGCGGATTTGTGCAAACAGGACATACGTTGTCGAGAACAGCATTGGTGTTATGTTATACTGCTTAACTTGAGAGAATTAACTCCGGCAGGCAGAATTCTGATTAATAATCCTGACTATTTCAACTTGGGTCATGGCAAACTGAACTGCACCCCATTTGTTAGACATGTGGTATAACGTTATCAAGTGGGGTGATTTTATATGCTGAAAGGGATACCGAACAAGAAATACACAGGTAAATTCAAACAGATGGTTGTTGAAACCATGCCGAAAGAAGGAATGAGTTACAGTGAAGCGGCACTGGAGTTCGATGTATGTGACCATCATCGAATCATGTCGTGGGAGCGCATCCATCTCGAAGAAGGTCCGGAAGGGTTGTACTGCAAGAGTACCGGCAGGCCTCCGAAACAGTTCAAGCCGAAGGTCGAAGAGGATCTGATAGCGGAATTACAAAGGTTGAGAGCGGAGAATGCTTACCTAAAAAATTGAAGGCCTTGGCTCTCGAAGAGGAACGCCAAGACAAAAGGCGCAAGTGATCTGGGAACTGAGACATGAACGCAAGATCACGCTGTTGTTGGATATAGCGAAGCTGTCTCTCTCTACGTACTATTACTACATCAAGCATATGAAGGATGGGGACAAGTACAGCGAAATAAAGAAACAGATCGCAGACATATTCAAGGAGAACAAGGGACGGTATGGCTCTCGAAGGGTAACCATGGAGCTGCACAACAAAGACTATGTTATCAATCATAAAACAGTATTGCGATTGATGAATGAAGGAAAGCTGAAATGTGAGGTACGCATTAAGAAATATCACTCTTGCAAGGGTGAATCCGGCAAGGTCGCGCCTAACCTTCTTGAAAGGGGCTTCAGCACTAAGGCGCCGAACGAAAAGTGGGTTACGGACGTCACGGAGTTCGCTCTCTTCGGACAGAAACTTTATCTTCCACCGATACCCGATCTTCGTTCAAGCGATATAGTCAGTTACACGATCAGCGACAGACCGGTGCTGTCCATGGTTATGAACATGGCGCAGCAGGCACTGTCGGTTCTGTCCCGCGGGGCAGAGCCGATCCTGCACTCCGATCAGGGTTGGCAGTGCCAGCACAAGCAATACCAGAAGCTGCTTAAAGATCACGGAATCAGGCAAAGCATGAGCAGAAAGGGTAACTGCCTCGATAATGCCGTGATGGAAAACTTCTTCGGTCTTTTGAAAAGCGAGCTGCTATAGCTATATCTGAAAGACTTTGACTCTTTGGATCAGTTCAATGGAGAGCTGATCGAGTACATTGACTATTATAATAACCGCCGCATCAGGGCCAAGCTTAAGGGCTTGCCTCCTTCTGTTCACATAAAGCAAGCCCTCGAAGCTGTTTGATTTAATTCTTTTGTCTAACTTTTGGGGTTCAGATCAAATTCGGGTTATTCTTTGTTGCCCGTTTCGCCACTTTGGATCAGCTTATCCGCTTTCTTATCCGCCTCTTCGACGGCTTTCATCATCGATCGTTCGGTTCTTTCCATGCTTTCGAGAGCTTAGACAAGCCTTCTCATCTCGCAATACGCTCTGAATTTCTCACGCAGCCGAGAGAAGAATCCGAGTTTTTCCTGTTCCATGTTTTGTCCGCCTTATTCACTGCATAGATTAATCAGATTTCGAAGGAATTTTTCCATTTGTATACAATTCATATACCGTTTGTTCGTAAATCTCTGTCCAAATTACAGCAGCGTCACGCAGAATCACTTTTTGCTTAGATGAAAGCCCCTTGTCCGCGCTGCATGTCCCGCGCTTTGGCAGAGAAACGACAAGATCATCCTTTAGCATCGTCTGCAAGCTTCTCGCTGATTTCAAGAGCCTTTGCATATTATCCTTCAGTCGCTTTATAATCGTTCTGTGCTTTCGCAATACCGTCAAGTATTTCATACAAAACGCTCAGATCATACTGCAATTTTGAATCGTCCGAGAAGTTCTCAACAAATCCTTCCGCGATTTCAAGCACCACATTTGCAGTGGCTTCCGCAGCTGAATAATCAAGCCTTTCTCCGCGCATCACGGGCATAGAGATTGCCCTCAACGGCTTCTTATGCGTTCTTTCCTTGTTGTCCGCAATACGACAAAAGAGCAGCAGAGTGCCTTTGGGCAGCACCTCCGCTGCTTATTCAGGATAAAACTAACGATCTGAGGCTGCCGTATTATTTACGGCGCTATGATTCAAATCAGCCGAAACCGCGTCCATTTTTGGGATTTCAGCCGTCGGATAAAAATCGCTCCGCGGAGCACCAGGTCGAGGCTCATGCCGACGGCAACGCCGATAACGCCCCAGCCCAACCAAAGTCCGAACAGGGTCGAGAAGAAAAGCCGCGCGGCGATGGTCAGCGTGATGGATACGATCATTGTGAACTTCACATCACCGGCCGCCCGGAGTCCGTTCCCGAGAGAACCCGCAAAGGGGTAAGCAAGGCCGTTAAAAATGTTGTTGATGAGCACAAGCCATATTACCAACTCCTTTGCTTCCGGTGAAATAGCCGAACAGCGCACGATCAGCGGTGTGACGGCAAAAACCAGGGCATTCCAAAGGACGGACAGAAGCAGCGTGATTTTATTAAGCTTTTTGAAATAAAAATTTGCGGCGTCAATGTCCGCGGCACCCATGCACTGCCCGATGACGGTGGTGTAGACAGGCGCCATTGCAAGCCCCATAACGGAGGCCAACGACCAGATGCTCTGCGCTAACCCGTTGGCGGCAATTTGATAGGTTCCGAACAGGGCAACCATGCTTGAAAGTGCCACTTTGACCAGTTGATGCACGCCGTTTTCAACGCCGTTGGGCAGCGCAATGCCCATGACCTTCCTCAGCAAACTGCCGTCCCATGCAAAAACATCCCGCATTTGATACCGCACCGAGTTTTTCTTTCGGAAGCAGAAGAATGTTATTACGGCAGCGGAAAACACACGTGATATCAGTGACGGCCATGCAACGCCCGCTGCTCCCGTTTTCAGCACGAAAACGCCGATGCAGTTGCCGATAACATTGATTACGTTGGCGATGACGGAGACGTTCATAGTCACATTGGTTTTCCCTATGCTGCGGCACAAAGCCGCCCCTGCATCATAAATGGCAAGGAACGGCAGGGACAGAGTGGTAATCCACAGATAAGATTCACATGCCGCCATAACATCCGCTTCGATCTTGCCGAACAACAGTCGCAAAAGCTGAGTGCGGAACACAAGAATCAATGCCGCCATGATCATTGAAATGACCGTGGAGATCATCAGCAGCTGCCCCGCCGAACGGGATGCTGCTTTTTTATTTTTGCCGCCGATGTACTGACTTATGATAACGGCCCCGCCGGAGGACAATGCCGTGAAAAGGAAAATCAGTACCGTATTGAAGGACGTGACCAACGACACGCCGGAAACGTCGGCATCACCGGAAAAGCTGACGGCAAAGGTGTCCGCGATTCCAACGAACATCAAAAGGAACTGCTCGATAAAAAGCGGAATGATCAGATTTCTGAGATCTTTATTTGAAAACATATCCTGTTTCATAATTTTGTGTGAAACTGCACTTGCAGTCTGCAAGCATACGCTCGACTTTTTCCATATTCCAGTTACAGAAATTTGTTGCGATCATGGCGGCGATGCCGTGGGCATGCATCCAGAGCTGATCGTGCAGAATATCCGCTTCTGCGTGACTGATGCGATAGGTGTTCATAAGCTTTTCAACGGAATGTTCGATCAGCGGAAGCAGAGCCTGCTTGATTTCCGCAAAAGCATTGGGCCGCATGAACAGGAAGCGGAACAGACAGGGTTCCTCCTTTGCAAACCGTATATAGCGCATATCATACAGGCATACAGAGCCGTCCTCACCGCCTGCCCTCATGTAACGCTCGAATTCTGCTGCCGCCGCCGGTGTCAGTTTCTTTCGCAATTCCTCCATCCCTGAAAAGGACAGGTAAATGGGCTGAGTTGAACACCCCAGTGCATCGGAAAGCTGTTTAATGTTCACAGCTTCATAACCCTTCTCCCGCAGCAGCTTCAGCGCAGCAGATAAAATCATTTCCCCGGTAACTTGCTTTTTCGCAGGCATAGTCTCACCTCAACAAAAAACTTATTTATCAATAACTTCATTTATTTTATCCGTTTTTAACGCGGTTGTCAAGATGAAAAGTGCTGAAACAGGAAAAGAAAGTGCCGTTGTATAACAACTGAGCAGTGAAAATGATGTTCAAAGCGCCCATGCTGCCTTTTTAAGAAAGAACGACACCGTTGCGGGTATGATTGTCCTTGCAGCGGCGCCGTTTGCTTATTCATCAAGTCGTTCAAATGTCTTGTTGCAAGTCGATTTCGAATACAGAAAAAGTCCACCGTGATTCAATTTGAACTACGGTGGACTCACATCAAAATATAATTCCGGCAAAGCCTTTTTGCGAATGAATTTTTGCTTCAGAGAGGAAAAACAGCTCTCGATTTGAAGGCGGTGCATTGTTTCCGGCAATTTCACTCCGCATCAAACCTGAATTTGTTATTTTCTCTTCAAAAACTCCCCACAACGCAAAAAGCAATCCAACAGCTGCAATAACGGAAAAACAACAATTGCAGGCAGCAGCCCGTACCGAGCGACATTTCAAATTGCTGACAACCGCCCATTGACATTCCATCCGTCAGCCATAGTTCCTGCAAGAATAATTGCAACGGCGAGTGCTCCGCTCAGAAACATCATTGAACCCAAAACTACTTTCTTCCTATCGTATCTCCTTAAATTTTATTCTCATAGATCCTTTTCTTCATATGGCTTATTCCAAGAACCAATCTCAATGATGTTCCCTTCCGGATCGGCAATAAAACAGGTTCTTTGCCCCCAAGGCTCGGTGGTCGGCTCCAACAAAGAAGCTGCACCGTGAGCAATAGCTTTTTTATACTGCAAGTCAACCTCTTCATATGTGTCAACATACAGCGCCATTTCGGAGTGTGCATTTACTCCCTTAAGATACTCATATTTTTTGCTTGTGAGTCTTTCAAAATCGCTTCTCCCATAAAGCAAAAAGAGAGTTCCGTCTTTCAATAAATAGATATTGTCGGTGTTTTCGTCTTCTTTGATTTCAAATTCTAATACATCCCGATAAAAACGAATCATTTTCGCCATATCTTTAACAAATAAGCCATATCCGTCCAGTCTCATTGTAATTCCTCCCATATTCATTTCGTACTCGCGGTGTTTCGTCTTTGTTGTAAATCACTATACCACTGACTGCAGAAACATTCCGCGTAAAGCAAACCGCTTGCCGGATACTTACTGACCGTGATTCTTTTTCCTTTACAACTTTCTTGCCTTAAACAAAACGGGAATGGGCAGCATTTTTGCCTTTTTCTCTTTGCCGCTGATATTTCCTTCCGCGTGCAATGGCGCGTCGAGATATGTCTCCGCTTCTTTGCCCAAAATATGCCCGGCGGTCGTTTGAAATCGGTATATTATTCGAGACACGCCTTACAGCCTGTCCCGCAGCGAAACCCACTGAATCGACTCTTTCAGGGATACACTGCATGACCGTGCGTTGCGCAAGAAACTCTTATTCACAGTTTTTTGCAGAGCAAGCACATGTCTGCATCTGTTTTGCTCTGTTTTACCCTGAACATCACAGACGCTGCGCTTGCGTGTATGCGTTCCGTAGTATCCGCTTCGTCAAATCAAGCACGCTGTATCTCTTTCAGTGACGAATTGTGCCAATTAATGCTTTTTAATATCTAATTGTATCACGATTAAATAAGAAAATCAAGGGTTCGACGGAACGGACAAGCGGAAAAAGCTTTCAGTGCTAAATCTGCAACAAGAAACACAGAGGGCAGGAAAAGGCAAACAGCCGCAAGCATATACAATACATTGCAGGTTCAGATATGTTGAATTCTTTTCCTTTTTATTGTTTTTTGGGTTATAAGATAGATTGTGCAGACAAGCGCAATTACAATACATATCCACTGAGATGTTGATAAACCGAAAAGCATCCCTCTCACCGAATCGCCGCGGAAGAATTCCAAGCAGAACCTGATTGCTGAATACGCATAAAGATAAATCGGCAACAGCAAAACACCTTTTTTTATTCTTGACGCAATACAAACTAATCCGAAAAACAGGAACAGATTCAACGCGGCTTCAACGGCTTGGATCGGGAAAGTCGAAACAACCGTGCCGTTAATATTCAATAACACAGCTAAAAAACCATTGTATTCGCTGCCGTAGCAGCAACCGGCAAACAAACAGCCCAATCTTCCGAAAGAGTGGCCAAGCGGTATGCACGGAACAATTGACAGAACGACCTTGTTAACATCTTCCTTCAGCAGTTTTACGGTGAGGAAAGCCGTCAATATGCCGCCAATCAAACCTCCGTAGTATACCAATCCACTTTGGAGAATAAAGTCAAAAGAACCGTTCGCAATCATGCTCAGTATGTCAGAAAGTCGAAAAGTGACTGCAATATATAGAATTTTCGCACAGATCAATCCGCCCCCGACAGCCGCTGCCGCGATCACAATCAGATTGTTGATATCAAGCTTAAACTTTTTTGCTCTTGCAAAAGCTGCAGAGCAGGAAAGAATAATTCCAAGCACCATGCATAAACCGTACATAGGGATTATTTTTCCGAAAAGGATAACTGAAGGAAACATTTCAAATTCAAAGCGGTCGGACAACATTACAGTCTCCGACCGCACATATCCCCAATATTTCGCTGTCGGAATCAATTGAGACCATTGAGAAGACCTGACCCGATCGATGCGCAGGCTACGCAGGCTACGTAGAAAATTGTAGACAGCACAAAACCGATGATTGAACAAACCAATCCGGCGGTTGCAATGCCTTTTTTCTCACTGTTCTTGCGGCCAAGCGCACCGAGAATGATGCCAATCAGACCTGTAATCGAGCCAATCCATTGTAAACCCGGAAGAAAACAGCCGCATACCAAACTTACAATACCAAGTACTAATGAAGCAATGCCCATATTGCTCTCCTTTCTCAACGAAATGTTGTTTTTATAAGAGTGCATATACGATACTCTATATGCAGTACAATTATACTACTTGTGTTGCTGTTTGTCAAGACAGGTACACATTTATAACTTAATATATTCATTTCGACGCCACTGATTGGCTGCACTCTGCACCTTTCTAAAAAATAACAAGCGACTGTTGTAAAAACAAGTCATATTGAACTTCTATCATTAAAGTCCGTTCGACAAACTCACAAAAAAAGATAGAATCAGAGAAAAGAGCAGAAAAACCAGCCGCACCTTTGACCGCCATTTGGAAAAATGATCCGGCTTTGCAGCCGATGGCAAGAGCAGAACTCAAAAATATGCGCTGCGCTCCGTTTGCCGTCGTTCCGGCGGTTGTATCATTTTTCCTTAAGCCGTCAAGTCAAGCTGCCTGCGGCGGGCTGCCTCCTGTTACGCCGACATCCGACTCCGGAAATCTGAAAACATTCGCCTGTCATTTTGGGTGTTTTCCGACCGGACTGATATTGACATTTCCGGTTTTGATATTATGGCTGTATCGCACGGGTTCCCTTTTAATGCCCTATAATTGATTGCACTTGCCATCCAAATTTCTGAACTGCGCCGTTGTCACGGGAAGTGTGCAGATATTCTCCGCAGCGGATCACGCCTGTGCTAAAACAGCTTAAAGAACTTGTTTCAAACTGTTCAAGCGGTTTTCGAACATAGAAAAATCCACAGTAATTCGATTAAAATCACGGTGGACATCTGGCAAATAACCCTAACTTTAATAGAATTTCAAGGGGGTGCATTTTCGGCGCAAAAGGGGGTGCAGTGCGATCCTCTCACGCAAAAAGGCAAGACCGCCGGCATTTTCGGCGCAAAAGGGGGTGCAGTAGTTTTCGGAAATGCACCCCCTCTGTGGAAAAATTTCTCATGACTGATCTATTCCTTCAAAAACGTGGCCAGAAGCATCCAGGTTTGTTATCAGAAAATTCGTGAC
>CAKQVC010000004.1 GCA_934277655.1 uncultured Clostridia bacterium | reverse complement strand
CAACCATAACGATCAGTGGAAGTCCGACTTCATCAGCCGTTGTGATCAACGCCGGCTCTAACTGCTTCGTTATCGCATGGCGTTCCCGCTGAAAGATCACAAGTGCAGAAATTCCTGCTCTTGCCAGCTCCCGCATCGATTCGCACTGACGGCGGATATCTTCACGCATCCCTGCAAAGGTAGTAAGCACCATAGCATCCG
Organism: uncultured Clostridia bacterium; assembly: GCA_934277655.1. Lineage (GTDB taxonomy): Bacteria > Bacillota > Clostridia > Peptostreptococcales > Anaerovoracaceae > CAG-238. The sequence continues at coordinate 23,049 of CAKQVC010000004.1, read as the reverse complement.
GATGTCCACTGCATCTTACAGCTTCTTCCGGACTCTGTGCATCCATAACGGAAACCGATTTTACCCGGTTGTCCATGCTTCTCTCTCCAGCTACAACGATACATTTTCGAAAAGATTCTAATTGTAAACAATCTTTAACTGTGACTTTCATTATTGCTCCTCATCCTCAGAATGGTTGGCTTCCGTTTGCTCCGGTCTGTCAAGCTTTTCAGGGTTTTCAGAGTCTGTTTTATCAGACTGAACGGCTGTTTCTGCTTCGGCTGCACCGGCATCCTCTTCAGCTGTATCATGTTTTGCTGCCTCGGAGTTTTCTTCACTATCGAGGTAGTCTTCATCATATTTTTTCAGTTCTTCCATCAGACGGCGTTCTTCCTCTTTACGGAGTTCTTCGCGTTCTGCGGCTTCCTGTGCGTCTTTTGCTTTCTTTTCCTCATCAGCTTTATCAACGCTTTCTTTTAAATCCTCTGCTGTGATCTTACCTGTATAAAGGTCTTCAAACTGCTGTCCGTCAATAGTTTCAACCAGAAGCAGGGCTTTCGCAATTCTTTCCAGAGTCTCATCGTGTTCTGACAGAATTTCCGTTGCCTTTGCATATGCCTCGTCAATGATGCGTTTAATTTCCTGGTCAATTTCCTGTGCAGTAAATTCAGAATAATTCTTATGTGCAGTAAAGTCATTGCCTAAGAATACCTCATCTTCTGCCCCGTAATTAACAGCACCCAGTTTTTCGCTGAATCCGTATCTGGTAACCATCTCCCTGGCAATAGAAGTTGCCTGCTTGATGTCGCCGGACGCTCCGATGGAGATATCATCCAGTTTCAACTGTTCAGCAACACGGCCTCCCATGCAGGAAATGATGTGATTATACATGGAACCTTTCGTATCGAACAGGTTGTCATCTTCCGGAAGATACATGGTATATCCGCCGGCTCTTCCTCTCGGAATGATCGTTACTTCATGAATCGGCATATGTTTTGGAAGTGATCTTGCAACAATAGCATGACCTGCTTCATGATAAGCCGTCAGCTTCTTCTCTTCTTCCGATACAACTTTCGACTTCTTCGCAGGTCCCATCTGAACCTTACGGATAGCCTCTTCTATTTCTTCCATGCGGATAAATCTGCCGTTTCTGCGGGCAGTGATCAGTGCCGCTTCATTCAGGATGTTCTCCAGATCAGCCGGAGTCGAACCCATCGTTCTTCTCGCCAGCACTTTCGGAGTAACGTCTTCTGCCAGCGGCTTGTTCTTCGCATGAACTTTAATGATTTCTTCGCGGCCCTTTACGTCCGGAATCCCGATTACAACCTGTCGGTCAAATCTGCCCGGTCTTAAAAGTGCCGGATCGAGAACGTCAGGGCGGTTGGTTGCTGCAAGGATGATGATCCCCGAATTTTCTGCAAATCCGTCCATTTCAACCAGCAACTGGTTCAATGTCTGTTCTCTTTCATCGTGGCCACCACCGATTCCGGCTCCACGCTTACGGCCCACCGCATCAATTTCGTCGATAAATACGATACAAGGTGCATTCTTCTTGGCCTGATCGAACAAGTCTCTGACTCTGGAAGCGCCGACTCCGACGAACATTTCAACGAAGTCTGATCCACTGATCGTAAAGAACGGAACACCTGCCTCGCCTGCGGTTGCCTTTGAAATATAAGTTTTACCGGTTCCAGGAGGCCCTACGAGCAGAATACCTTTCGGAATCCTTGCACCCAGCTCCTTGTACTTGCGCGGATCCTTGAGGAAGTCTACAACCTCTTCCAGCTCCTGTTTTTCCTCTTCCAGGCCGGCTACATCATCAAAAGTAATTTTACGGTCGCCTCCCTTTACCAGTTTCGCCCTGGACTTGGCAAACTGAAAGGCTTTTCCGTTCCCGCCGTTGTTCATCATGATATAGAACAGGAAGATCAATGCCCCGATTAAGATGATATTTGGCAACATCGAAAGCAGGAACGAACCAGTATCTGGTTTCGGACTTGACAGTTCCGAAATCTTGCCATCTTCCATCATCGGAAAGATGTAGTTCTGCTCCAGCCAGTTGATTTCCAACGCGGAAGGTGCATAAGCGTAAACCCAGTTATCTTTGTCTACAACACCTGTCAATTTCGTGCTTTCAATTTCAATTTCAGTAATCTGTTCCTGTTGTACCATTTGCGCAAACTTGGAAAATGACACTTCTTTTACAGTTTTCTGATCTGCGTCCAATCCTTTATAAAAGGTTGCTACCATGAGCACGACCAGAAAAAGAATCAGATAAATGCTGATATTCTTTGCAAATTTTTTCACGTTATTCCCCTCTCATTATTTTCTATACTGAATTTTTCTATATTTATGTTCTCTACCTTACTGTCATTGTTCAGCATTGTCTGCCTCGTTCTTTCTGTCTGCACGGATCACAGTTTTATCCATGCATTTTCTCTTCTTTTTCTTTGTATAGTGAAACAAACATGTTATAGTATTCTAACATATTTTTTGTGAAACTTCAAGAATAATTATGGATTCTTCTATGTCCGAAGCACTCTTTCTATCTTCTGTAAGGTTCGCCGAAAAGCGTCCTTTTTCTTTTAGCACCGGTTTCGAAAAATGTGCAGACGGCAGTACCCAAAGCACATGATGTCCCAGTGCCAGTACACAGATTTCGTCGCGATATAGCCGCGGTACTTTTTCATCTACCAGGAAATCCTGTAGTTTCTTCCTTTTTATCTCTCCGCATTGACTCCGGATAGTCAGAAAATCGCCCTCCTGCCTGAAGCGAACCTCCAGTTTTTCAAAGCATCCAGGCTGCACAACCTGCTCCCCCCGGAAAACACCTCTTGCCACGCCTTCTTTCAACGGATGGAGCTTTTCATATTCACTCGCTCCTATCTTTTTCAGAATATAAATCCGCTGTTCATCTTCGAATACTCGCTCAGATACTTTTCCGGTTTCCACATTTGAACTGTCTGTCTGTTTTTTTAATTTATTTTCTTTCCTGATAAAAAACTTCAATTTATCATACATGCGGCTGACTGTGACAAATCCGTTCAAACATGCAGCTGCAGATGGGCTGGACGATTCCCGGATTTTCTCGATCGTGTCCATCTGTGCCATGGTAAGCCCTTCATAAAATCCCAGTTTTTTCAGCATGAGCTGATATACACGAAAACGCACCGACGGATGCAGCTTCGCAAGCTTTTCAGTATCAAATGCCTGCTCTTCTTCATTCCAGCATGTTTCAAACGCATTTCGCGCAGCAGTTTCAATAAAATCTCGATCCATCGAAGCTATTTTACCCAGTCTTCCCACAGTTGAAACAACTGCCGGGTTGAAATTTTTTTCCAGAAGCGGAAGCAGCATCAGCCGGATTTTATTTCGCGTATACACCGTTTCCTGATTGGTATGGTCGATGCGCGGGTTAAGATTTCGCATCACACAATATTCTTCAATCTCCGGGCGGTCCACATCTAAAAGAGGCCTTATGATCCCTATTTTTTCATTCTCGACCATTTCATATCGCAAATAAGCAATTCCCGCCAGTCCATCGGTTCCAGTTCCTCGTATCACACGGAACAAGATGGTTTCTGCCTGATCCCTGGCATTCTGTGCAACCGCAACCCGAATTTTTTCGGCAGGAATCCCTTTTTTCATCAGATCAGAGGCCTGTCTGAAAAAAGACTGGTAGCGGACTTTTCGCCCTGCCTCCTCGCTGGTCAGATTTTCTTCTCTGGCGATATCCACACAGTCATAGATAAAACTCCTGCAAGGCCAACCTCTCGCCATGCAGAATTTTTCTACATATTCCTGATCCTTTTCTGCGTCACCCGGCCGGAACCTGTGGTTGACATGAACCGGATAAATCTTAAGATTCCAGTCTTCTGCAAATTCGCATAAAACATCAAAAAGGCACATGGAGTCGGGGCCCCCTGAGAGCCCCAAAACAATGTGCATATCATGATCGATCAAATGATTTTTCTGAATTGTCTCCTTAACTTTCCTCAACATCGTTTCCATTTATCTCGTCGGCGCCTTATAAAAACGTCCGTTTATCTGCTCAGTTTTAATGACATTTACAAAAGCTTTTTCGTCAATATGCTTAATAGCACTGATGACTTTATCTACCTGTTCTCTGCCGATAACCGAATACAAGATATACCTCTGGGTTGCTTCATAGCACCCCAGGCCTTCGATCAGCGTTGCATCATGATGCGTCAGCTCTCTGATCTTTCCATAAACTGCCGCAGGCTGACTGGTTATGATCAGCAGGGTATCTTTTTGGTACCGTTTAAACAACGTCTGTATAACCTGTGTCGATGTAAACTGATAAATAATGGAGTACAGCGCTTTGTCAAAGCCGAATAAAATTCCTGCCGTTACCAATATGACTGCATTGGCGATCAGCACATAATTCCACGCATCAATTCCCTTTTTTTCAGAAAAATAGATGGCGATAAAATCCGTTCCACCGCCGCTTGCCCCGCTGATCAGGCAGATACTCATGGCAATGCCGTTTAGCAATCCTCCAAAGACAGCTACCAGAAGTGAGTCATACGTGATCGTGATCGGCGGAAATAAATCTGTCAAAATACTGGACAGAAACACCAGATAAAAAGAGTATAGGGTAAATCGTTTACCGATATACTTAAATCCAATGTAAGCCGGCACCAGATTCAAAGGCATGTAGATTGCCGAATATGGCACCTGAAGGCTGAAAAATTTCTGAAATACCTGCTGGATCAGAATCGTAAGTCCGCTGAATCCTCCCGGGAACAGCCCTCCCGTACGAACAAAACTTCTAAGGTTAAACGCGACAATTACCGCTGCCAACGTCAAACTCAGAAACATAACGATTTCGTTTCGAATTGTCTTTTTATTATCCGATAACATTTTAAATTTTTCTACCTCGTTTCTCTTTTTCACAGCAGTCTGTCTTTTCGCACAGTATCCTTTTCTTTTTTCATTTTACCGCAAAATCTCTGCTGCCGCACTTTACCATTTATCTTACTTTCTGTTCCCATCCGTGGGAATTCTTCTTTCCTGCTATATCTTATCTGCAGACTCTCATCAGATCATGTTCAAGATCAGCATCAGCACTGCCCCCGGGATCCCCAGGATCCCCACAATGACCGCACTGATAAAATTAAGCGGTATCATCACATGAAAAGCTGCCCCAAGCAAATTCACGATTAAAATTAGAAAAGCTCCCGCAATGCTGTTCAGCACCAATTTCAATACCAGCTTCAAGGGCCAGAGAAAGATTTTCCCGATAAGAAAAATCAACACGACTGCCCCTGCATAAGTTAAAAAGACTCCCATTTCTGTTCCCATGCCAAAATCCCCCTAAAAATCATGCGCTCCGTCTTGCCATGCACGTGATCGTCTTCTTGCAGACACTGCACATCTTACTATGAACCTCTGCCATAAGCGTTCTTTCGTAATAAACTATGTATTCTTGGAATAAAATAGAATTAATTGTCCGATAATAATATTAAGTTTCCGAGAAAGGTGTGATAACTTATGAAATGCAGCTCCAAATTATGCATCGAAGACGAGATGCTGTATAAATCCATAAAAACCGCCCGCTCGCAGCTGGATCTTGCTGTCGCAGAATTCAATCAGCTGACTGACAATATGGCGATCGACTATGCTTCCTACAACCTGCTGGCCGCACGGACACGCTATTCCTATCTGCTGAAGATTGCAAAGGAAAAAAATCTTTCCTTGTGAAAGCGGTACATTCCGTCAAAACTGGCTGTACAATTCCTTCAAAACTTAAAGCTCTCTTCTTCCCTCCATTGCTTTCAGAAGAGTTACTTCATCTGCGTATTCCAGGTCTCCTCCAACCGGAATACCATGGGCAATCCTGGTCACTTTAATGCCCGCCGGTTTGATCAGCCTTGCAATATACATGGCGGTCGCTTCTCCTTCAATATTAGGATTTGTTGCGATGATCAGCTCCCGGACATCTTCAGCCTGAAGTCTCTGGATCAGGGATTTCAGGTTGATGTCCTCAGGCCCGATTCCCTCCATTGGAGAAATGACGCCATGCAGAACATGATACTGACCGTGGAATTCCTTGATCCGTTCCATTGCCATCACATCCCGCGGGCTTTCTACCACGCAGATGACATCCTTCTTTCTGTCTGGATCACTGCAGATCACACAGGGATCCTGATCTGTCAGATTGCCGCAGACAGAACAGTATCTGAGCTGCTGTTTTGCTGTCGTAATGGCATCTGCCAGTCTGCCTGCTTCCTCCATATCCAGCGATAGAATATGGAATGCCAGTCTCTGTGCAGTCTTTGATCCGATTCCCGGAAGCTTGGATAATTCATTAATTAATTTTGCCAGTGGTTTCGGATATTGTCTCATGATCGGAAACCTTTACAGACCAAGTCCCGGAATATTCAGTCCACCTGTCAGCTTGCTCATTTCTGTATTGGAAATCTCGTCAATCTGGCGTAGTCCTTCGTTAACAGCAACGATGATCAGATCCTGCAACATTTCCACATCATCTGGATCGCATGCCTCCGGCTGGATAGTCAGCTTCACGATTTCTTTTTTTCCATTTACAGTTACTGCTACAGCTCCACCGCCTGCAGTCGTTTCCACTTCTTTTTCCTCGATCTCAGCCTGCATCATTTCCATTTTTCTCTGCATTGCCTGCATCTGCTGAAGCTGTTTCTGCATATTGCCGCCACCAGCTGACGGTTTTTTACCGGCTCTCATTCCTTTTCCCATTGTAATTCCTCCATTTTCTGTTTCTGTCAAACACTTTATTTTTCTGTTTTCTTTATTTTCTCAGCCTGCAGATTTCCTGCAAGCCTGCTCTTCTATTCAAGGGTAATATCGATACCCAGTTCTTTTCCTGCCTCTTCAACCAAGCGTGCCATTTCCTGATCTTTGCTGTTTCCGGAATCACTGCCCACGCCAAAGCTCTGGTCTGCCATAGCCGCCCACTCTCTTTCTTCGATACACACCATCCGCATGCGTCGTCCTACATTTCGCTCCATCAGCGATTCAAGCTGGTCTTTTTTCTGTTCCGCAAATTTTTTTGCAAAAGCACTCTTCGCAGTTATGGTAAATTCATTCTGGCCGACATGAACCAGCGAAGTGCCCGTCCGTATCAGGTTAAAGCTTCCCTCTTCATCCTCTCCCTGTTCAAACACTGTATGCCAGAGAGCATCGTTTTCAGGGTTGTAGTCCGCTGCACCTGCCGTAACTGGTACAGACTGCATATCCGGCAGTCTGTCGGAAGACTGCAGTTCCGATGGCCTGTAGTTTTCATCTACATTTTTACCTTCTGAACGCTGTGGGTTTACAGGAACTCCTGCGGCTGCATCTGCCATCACCGGCATCCCGGCACCTGCCTGCTGCCCTGCAAGGTTCCTCTGCGGCTGTATCTGCATCTGCCAGGACGGCTGAGCCTGGGACGTCACACGTCCCGCTGCCTGACCGTTTCCGTTGCGTCTTTCCCCGATACGATCCTCGTCTTCCAAAAGTCCTGTCGCAATTGCCACCATTGCCAGTTCCAAAAGGATCCTCGGCTGTGTCGACCATCTCGCGTCATTGATTGCCCTGGAAAGCCGGAGAATACCGTTATTAATCTCCTCCAAGCTGATATGCCTGCTCTGTTCCTCAATTTTTTCTATATTTTCAGCTGACATGTTCAACATGTCTTCCGGATTTTTTATAAACTTCGTAACCATCAGATTACGATAATGGGCCGTCCAGTCCTTCATCAGCTGCTTAGCGTCTTTTCCCTCGGAAAGTGCACTGTCAAGCATTACCAGAGCCTCCGGTACCTTATGCAGGGACACCAGCTCAGTCAATTCGATATAGAATTCTTCGCCTGCCGATCCGATGTATTCCAGGACATCAGACCGTTCGATCTTCTTTTCGCCGGATGCAAGCACCTGATCCAGAATGCTCAGTCCATCTCGTACCGAGCCATCTGCACAGTTTGCCAGAAGCCGGAGAGCACTGTCCGTAATCTCGACCCCTTTATCACTGCAGATACGCTTCATTCCCTCCATCAGCAGATTCTGCGGCACACGTTTAAAGTCCAGCCGCATGCATCTGGAAAGGATGGTCGCAGGAAGTTTCTGCGGCTCTGTTGTCGCCAGAATAAACATAACATTTTCCGGCGGTTCTTCCAGCGTCTTAAGCAGTGCATTAAAAGCACCGGTTGTCAGCATATGCACTTCGTCGATGATATATACTTTTTTTCGTCCTGCTGACGGTGGATATTTGACGCTTTCGCGCAGTTCCCGGATGTTATCCACTCCATTGTTAGAAGCCGCATCAATCTCGATAACGTCCATAAATATGCCATCCTTGATGCTTCTGCAGTGAGCGCATCTGCCGCATGGGCGGTTTGCTTTATCTTCATCCAGACAGTTTACTGCCTTGGCCAGAATCCTGGCTGTGGTAGTCTTTCCGGTGCCTCGGGTACCGCAAAACAAATAGGCATGACTGACGGTATCGGATTGGATCTGATGTTTTAAGATTTTTAAAATATGTTCCTGACCGAGGATTTCATCAAAAACCTCCGGTCGTTCTGCTCTGTAAAGTGCAGTGTACATAGAATCCCCTTTCTGTATACGATATGCAGCTCGTATTTCCCCGTATATTGAAAAAAATTGCCCTTAAAGAGCCGCGCGAGGCGTTGGAGAAGGCTGATCTGCGGCACATAAGAACTTCCGCTTATTGCTGCTTCCTTCCGGACCTGACAAGGTTCACGGCATCCCATTGCGCAGGACCCAAACCATGCCAGGCGAAGCTCTTTAAAGGCAATTTTTATTTTCAATCTGTTTATCCGTCTTGCCGGAATTTTCATATTGCGATGGCATCTTATTCTATCTGCCACCGCAACAGCAAAAATATTATAACATGTTTTAGCAGGCAGGTCAAGAAGCCAATCCCGTCATTTCCTAAAAGTACAGTTTTAAAACCGAAATACAAAGCTAAGATACTTTCTTATACGTTACATTCGACCAGCCACTATAGTAATACTTGTTATTCAAATATTTATAGCCGCGAACTTTATAATAATAAGTCTTGCCTTTCGTCAGGCTGCTGGTATTAGTACACATTTTTTTTGAGGTGGTCGTCAGCTTCTTATATCCACTGCCCTTTTTCGTGGATTTATACAGCTGATATTTCAGCCCGCTGATTTCTTTTGAAGGCTTCCAGCTTACCTTTATAGAACGTTTGCTTCCTTTTTTCGAAAAGACAGAAGAGGCTTTAATGGTAAGATCCTTTAAATCTAATATATCTGCCTGCAGCTGCACCTGTTTTCTCAAGGATTCCAGTTCACTGACATAATCTTTGATTTTTTCTTCCGTTTTCTTTTCAATCTCTGCATTGATTTCACTTTGTCTTGCGATTTTGATAGAATCGATCCTGTTCTGTGCTTTGCTGTATGCCGCACCGATCTTGCCACCGAGTGTTGTGCTGATATAGGAGATCAGTGCCTGATTATCTGTCGTCACATTCGCCGCTTTCAAGGCACATTCAGCAAACATGCTGTACCCGGTCTCTCCATTAAGGAAATCATTGGTTCCCGCAACCGTATACGTTCCCATCAGATCCAGTTCTTTACCCCGGATCATGATATTGGTAACTCTGTAATCATCATCAACACTTACAAAATTCCCCGAATTGTCTGTCTTCACAGATGGAATCACTGTTTCCTGAATATCGAAAGTCAGACCTGAAACCTGCAGGAATCCTTTGTTCCTGTTCGGATAAAGCCTTACCGCCATTTCCAATGCATCCATCAAAGTGTAGCCGTCCACCTGGATCACACTGATATTCTGATTTCCCGGAAGTGCCGCCGCAATATCCCCGTAGCTAATGCTTCCTATCGGAATGTCGCTTTTTATCTCGGAAGCCTCGACAAACGCAATGTCAGATCCCGTTGTAATTCGATAGGCATCCGCGCACAGATCTCCCAGATTTGTCTCCTGGCTTTCCACAATACGTACACCGCTGGTGCTTGCTGCTTCCAGACGACAGCCGCTGGTCGCAAAACTTTCACTGAGCGCAGAATGATATTTCTTGGAAAGTGCATCAATCCCATCCTTTGTCTTGATATCTCTCAAACGATAGGAAGACATCAGGAGCTGGCTGCTGATACTTTTTCCTGCCGAGATCGTCAGCACACCGATATTTTTCATATTGGCACCGGGACTGGTCAGAAGCACATATTTTCCATCCTTCGCCTTGACCTTGTCTCCATCTACTGCCTCATGAGTTCCACCGTTGATAAATGCATTGATGCCAGAAGTGTTTTCAATAACGGATTTTGCCGTATATGCACCGGTTCCCGTACTGCTTAAATGCCCCAATGCAACCACGTAGTCCGCACCCTCTTTTTTCGCATCGTCAACAGCTGCCTGAATTCTGTCATAAAGATCTTTTCCTTCGTTTCCGTCCAGAAACGCATAGGCTGCAGAACCATCACTGTTCTTAAAAGATGCACCGGATTTACTGGTCGTCTGCGGATCGCTGATTCCTACATATGCCACCTTGGTATCTCCGTATGAAATAATTTTATACGGCTTAAACACCGTCTGATTATTCCGTGTCTGGATAAAATTGCAGCTGATATAATCATGTTCTGCCTGCCCTGCAAGTCCGGAGATGAATGTGCTTACCCCATAATCAAATTCATGCACCCCCGGAACGGCCGCTCCGTAAGAAACCAGATTCATCGCATCAATGACATACTGTCCTTTTGAAATTGCCGCCATAGTCGTGCCGCTGACCGCATCACCGCAATCGACAAGTTCTACATATTTATTGGTAATCCGCTTTTCTTTCGCATATGCTTCCAGACCTGCAAGACCCAGATTTTCATCCACGCTTCCGTGAATATCACCGCTAAACAAAATTACAATGTCATCAGACTGTTCTTCTGCAGATGCAGTAACCATTGCCACCGGCATCATCGATACCATCACAAACAGACTCAGAAGCACTGCCAATACCCTGTTTTTCTTTTTCATAATCTTCTACCTCAAATTCCAAATCGTGCCATCCCGAAAGAGGATGGCACAATCTTCTGTTTTTCATTTGTCTTTCGTTTTCCCGCCCCGCAAAACCTGCCGCATCCGGCGTTTTACATCGTCCGGGTTCTATGGGAAAACGGCAAAACTTAGCTTTTACAGGTTATTAGCAATCTTAGAACCGATTTCTGCGTTATTCAGAACCAGCTTGATGTTAGCTTCCAGACTGCGTCCTTCTGTAAGGTCTTTGACTCTGCTAAGCAGGAATGGTGTAATTTTCTTGCCTTTCACGCCCTGTTCTTCACATTCTTTAACAGCCTGATCGATTACTGAATTGATCTCTTCGCTCGGGATTTCATCTTTTTCAGGAATCGGGCATGCGATCAGCATTCCACCGCGCAGTCCCAGATCTGCCTTAGCGTTGATCATATCTGCGATCTTCGCAGGGTCATCCTGTCTGCATTCTGCCGGGAATCCACTCTTTCTGCTGTAGAAAGCCGGAAATTCATCTGCACCGAAGGTAACTACCGGAACCCCGGATGTTTCCAGATATTCTAACGTAGCACCGATATCAAGAATGGACTTTGGACCTGCACATACAACAGCAACATCCGTCATCTTCAGCTCTTCCAGATCAGCAGAAATATCAAAGCTTTCGCCTGCGCCTCTGTGGACACCTCCGATACCACCTGTTACAAACAGTCTGATCCCTGCCATGTGAGCTACGATCATCGTTCCTGCAACCGTTGTTGCACCATCGCGTTTCTGTGCGATCGCCAGAGGGAAATCGCGTCTGCTGACTTTCAGCACGTCTTTAGCAGTTGCCATATATTCGATTTCTTCTGCGGTCAGACCCACTTTGATTCTTCCTTCAATGATACCGATCGTTGCCGGCATTGCACCATTCTTACGGATCACTTCTTCTACTGCAAGAGCAGTTTCCACGTTTTTCGGGTAAGGCATGCCGTGGGAAATGATTGTGGATTCCAGTGCGATGACCGGTGTTCCTTCCTCTAAAGCCTTTGCTACTTCCGGTTTAATGTCTAAATATTTTTCATACATTTTTTTTAATCCTCCTGTTTACTTCTTCGATGTTCATATTCTTATTGACTGCCTGTTCGCTTTCCATCGCGATCGACGCCGCTGCCATACCCATACGCGCCGTCTGCTCAATATCGATGCCATTTACGAATCCAAGCATAATGGTTGCAGAAAAGCTGTCTCCCGCTCCTGTAGCACTACAGATTTTTAAATCTCCTGCAGGCGGAATGACGCCTTCTCTGTCTTGATCTTTATAATATACTCCATCTTTATTCAGAGTAATAAACACGCGCTTGACCCCCTGATCCAGGAACCACTGCCCGGCTTTTTTCAGGTCATCTTCTGACTGAATGGACATCCCGCAAAGGATCTCCGCTTCCATAATGTTCGGTTTAATGCTGTGGAACCGTCCGATGACTTTTTTGGCCCGCTGCGCTTTCGCTGCAGATACCGGGTCATAGAACATCGGGACACCTTCCAGCAGCTCTGTTGCATAAATCAGCAGGTCTTCTTCCAGATTACCATCCAGAGCTACAATTTTTGATTTTTTCAGTTTTTCTTTCTGTCCTGTCAGAACCTCCGGCGTAATTTCCTTGATGATCTCCATGTCGCAGAATGCAAGCTCCATGTCTCTGTTTTCATCTAAAATCGAAAGGTACATCGCTGAGTTTCTGCCCGGTACCTCAATAATACCGCTGACGTCAACACCAAGCTCTGCCAGCTCAGATTTTGCGCCTTTGCCCATGTGGTCATCACCGATAACGGAAATCATGGCTACATCTGCACCCAGACGAGCTGCATTTTCTGCAATATTTCTGCCAACACCTCCGTACGCAACGGATACAATGCCGGGATTGGAATCTCTGTATTTTATTTTTTCAAAAGGGCTGCCCTCAACGTCAATGTTGATGCCGCCGATAATAGTTATATCTGCCATACTTACCTCGTTTGCATAAGTCTATCTGCTGTTTCTGTCCGGAGCCTAATCAGAGAACACGCTGCCTCCGATAAACTCTCTTAAAATGGAATTATTTACAATCGCCGAATCGTCTTTAACCGTCTTGAAGAATCTCAAAAAATTGAGCATCCGCTGTGCATCGCCGTACTCCGGATCCTGCGGCGCAATCTTCTTCAGCAGCGGCTCCGCATATTTTTTCAGAACGCAGATTTCATATAAATGAACAGAATTGAACATTGCATCTGCCTCATTGCTGAATGGGAAAATATTTTTGTTTTCGCCTTCTCTGACCTTCGGCCAGCTGGCAATGGTATTCTGCGCGGAATATCCTCTGTATTTAAAGTCACGTACCATTCTTCTGAGCATGCGGTGATCGGTTGTTACCACGCGGTTATGATTATCGATGTTCAGCTGTGTCAGCGGGCTTATGTATATTTTAAATTTTTCTTCTCTTGGAATTTCACAGGTCAGTGCTTCATTCAGAGCGTGAATACCCTCGATGACGATCGGCTGATTTCCCTTAATATGTGTAATACGCTTTCCGTAGGTTTTCTTTCCTGTAAGAAAATCAAAGGTCGGAAGATCTACGGTTTTGCCTGACAGCAGATCGTTCATGTTCTGATTAAACAGATGAATGTCCAGGGCACTCAGATTTTCGTAGTTTTTCTCGCCATATTCGTCCAGCGGCGTGTCTTCCCGCTCTACGAAATAGTCATCCGTTCCCATATACAGCGGCTGCAGTCCGTTAACTCTGAGCTGTATGCACAAACGATGGGCGAAAGTCGTCTTTCCGGACGAGGATGGCCCCGCGATCAGGATGATCCGCTTTTTCTGCCTTGTGATCGTATCTGCAATCTCCACGATCTTCTTTTCGTGGAGAGCCTCCGAAAGCTGTATCAATTCTTTAAACTGTCCGTCTTCGATTTTTTTATTCAGATCGGATACGTAATTAATCCCCATCAGCTTGCCCCACTGGTTCTGCTCTCCAAATGTCTTATAGAGCACTTTTTCATCTTCATACGGTGGGATCACTTTCGGATCCGCCGGCTGTGGGAACCGGAGCAGAACACCTCGTTTATATTTCATTACCTGGAAATATTCTATATACCCCGCTGACGGCACCATTAAACCATAAAAAAAGTCAATATAGCCATCTAAAGAGTAAAACGGTATTTTTCTGTCTTCGCCGTTTTCACTGAGAAGCTGAAGTTTATGCCGTTCTCCATGTTTGATCAAAAATTCAGATGCTTCGGAAACGGTATATTCATGCCGCACAAACGGCAGGTCGTCTTTTACGATCCGTTCCATTACTTTCTGGATATTTCGTACATCTTTAGAAGTTACTGCCGGCTGCATCTTGATCTCAGTATAGAGTCCCTGATTGATCGCATTTTCTATATCTACTTCCACCGGACCAAGCACTTCTTCAACAGCTCTCAAATAGATGAGACAAAGGCTGTTCTGGTATACCAGGCTGGCTGCCTGTGTCCGGATATCCAGCAGTTCGATCTTACATTCTTTTTTTATACGGTAACTGAGGGCTTCGAATTTGTTGTTGACTCTGGCCGCCAGAATCCTGTACGGAAGCTGGGTTTCTATGCTTCGATAGAGATCTTCTATCGTTGTGCCTTCTCGCACATCCAGAACCTCGAAAGACCCTCGGAATTCTTTTTTCAGTTGGATTTTCAATGCAATACCTCCAGTTTCAGGTAAAGTGGTCCTGTGTGCCTTTTCAAGCATGGACATTATTATTATACCATCTTTCGGGGCATAAAAAAAGGTTTTTCGGGTAAAATACCCCGTGAAAGGAGTGATAACTTTGAAAAAACTGATTCTTATTCTCATGATCATCGGCGGTATCAACTGGGGTCTTGTCGGATTCTTTGATTATAATCTGGTTGATGCAATTTTCGGACCGAATCTTTATGTAATTTCCCGTGTCATTTATGCGGTTGTAGGGCTGGCGTCTTTATACGGTATTTCTTTCTTATTTCAGGATCAGCGCCGTCGTCCATAAGGTTCCCCGGATCCGGTGCATGTATACCGTTTTTTCTCTTCTTTTTCGTATAACCTGCGACGGTCCGGCGATTACTTTAATCCGGCAGGCACCTTATTTCTGAGTCTGTCTGTCGGATTTATTATTACGCACGCTTTTATCTTCTCCGCTATTTCTTATATCCTGCTATATCTCTATTTCTTTGTTTTACTTATTTTATAGTCTGCTATTCTGTGCAGTTTTCACGCAAAAATTCCCGCCAGAAGCTCCGATACATTTCTGTCATGCACCGGGTTGTCCTGCCGGGAATCTGAATTTCACAATATGAAATTTCGTTCGTTTCTTCGTCTTACCTATCCGAAAATTCTCTTGTATACTTCGTTATATGCGTCTTCTACGCCGCCCATATCACGACGGAATCTGTCTTTATCCAGCTTTTCATTGGTATCTGCATCCCAAAAACGACAAGTATCCGGGGAGATTTCATCTGCCAGTACGATAGTTCCGTCAGCCAGTCTGCCAAACTCCAGTTTGAAATCAACCAGTTTGATGTTCAGACCCTTGAAGTACGCTTTCAGCACTTCGTTTACCTTAAATGCCATCTTCTTGATCGTTTCGATTTCTTCTTCTGTTGCCAGCTTCAGTGCCAGTGCATGATATGCGTTGATCAGCGGATCGTGCAAGTCATCATTCTTATAGGAAAATTCAATGGTCGGTTTTTCGAATACAATACCCTCTTCAACACCATATTTCTTCGCAAAAGAACCTGCGGAAATGTTTCTTATGATAACTTCCAGCGGAACGATTTCTACTTTTTTTACCACAGTTTCTCTGTCATTTAGCTCTTCAACAAAGTGCGTCGGAACTCCTTCTTTTTCAAGGAGCTGCATCAGATAGTTGGAAACACGGTTGTTTACCGCACCTTTGCCCACGATGGTTCCTTTTTTCAGTCCGTCCATCGCAGTTGCATCGTCCTTATAGGATACGATAACTAGATTTTCGTCTGATGTCGCATAAACTTTTTTCGCTTTGCCTTCATAAAGCTGGGTTGTTTTTTCCATTTTCTAATACCTCCTGCGGGCCGGTTCGGCTCTCTAAAACACAAATGTTTTCTAATCTTCTTGTATTATAATTCGGCTTTTAGCCACTGTCAAGGGAGCTTATATGTTTTTTGTCATATTTTTTTATTGAAATTCACGAAAAATCATCGAAAATCCATTGACAACATCCGTCAGAAAGCCTATAATACTTTCGTTTTTAAGAAACCATTGTATGTGATATAATAAGGTAAGCAATTTCACTTTTTGGCAGGCATCGGCATAATCACTGACACCGCCTGCTCTGACTACTCTATTAATAAGGCCACAGGAGGACAGCCATGAATAACGTATACGAAAACCCATTATGTACCCGCTATGCTGGAGATAAAATGAAAGAAATTTTTTCTGCTGACAACAAGTTTTCTACCTGGAGAAAACTCTGGATTGCTCTTGCTGAAAGCGAGCAGGCTTTAGGGCTTGCCATCACAGATGAACAGATTTCTGAGATGAAAGCACATATTTATGATATCGATTACGAAAAGGCACGCACCTACGAGGCTCAGTTCAGACACGACGTTATGGCTCATGTTCATACTTACGGTGAAGTCTGCCCGGAAGCAAAGCCGATCATCCATCTGGGGGCTACCTCCTGCTATGTCGGTGACAATACCGATATCATCCTTATGAGAGAAGCTCTTACACAGGTAAAACGCCTGATGATCTCGACAATCGCTGCGCTGAAAGATTTTGCAGAGAAAAACAAGGATGTTGCTACGCTTGCATTCACACATTTTCAGGCTGCACAGCCAACTACGGTCGGCAAACGTGCCTGCCTCTGGGCACAGGATCTGATTATGGATCTGGAACACCTGGATTTTGTGATGGACTCTCTGAAACTCCTCGGATGTAAGGGAACAACCGGAACCGGTGCAAGTTTCCTTTCACTGTTTGATGGAGATGGCGAAAAAGTAAGAAAGCTGGAACAGCTGATCGCTGAAAAGATGGGATTTGAAAGCTGTGTGGCAGTTTCCGGCCAGACCTATACAAGAAAAATCGACTATTATGTTTTATCCGTGCTTTCCTCGATTGCACAAAGTGCCAGCAAATTTGCAACAGACATCCGCCTTCTTTCTCACATGAAAGAATTCGATGAACCGTTTGAATCTCATCAGATCGGATCGTCTGCTATGGCATACAAGCGGAATCCAATGAGAAGCGAACGTATCTGCTCTCTCGCAAGATATGTCATGATTGATGCGCTGAATCCTGCTGTAACTGCTGCAACACAGTGGCTGGAAAGAACCCTTGATGATTCTGCCAACAAGCGGATCAGCGTACCTGAAGCATTCCTTGCAGTGGACGGCATCCTGACGCTTTATCTGAACGTCATTTCCGGTGGAACAGTTTATCCGTATGTAACGAAAAAGCATCTGGACGAGGAACTTCCGTTTATGGCTACCGAAAACATCATCATGTACTGCACGAAAAAAGGTGGCGACAGGCAGACACTGCACGAAGGCATCCGCGAGCTTTCTGTTGCAGTAACCAAGTCCATCAAGCTGGAAGGAAAGCCAAACGACCTGCTTGACCGTATTCTCGCAGATGATCGTTTTGACTTGACCCGAGAAGAGTTGGACGAAATCCTTGATGTAAAGAATTTCATAGGCCTGGCTCCACAGCAGACAGAAAACTTTATTAATGAATATATCAATCCGGTTCTGGAAGCTAACAAAGACTTTATCGGTGTGAAAACTTCCATCCGCGTATAATCCGTGTATAGCCGGACAGAATTTTTAACAATTTGACTAGAATTACATGTTCGAAGGGATTAACTAAGAAAGAATCCCTTCCATAAAGGAGGAATGAAAAATGTTAACAGCTATCGTTGGTATCAACTGGGGCGATGAAGGAAAGGGCAGAATGGTTGACCTTCTCTCAAGTGATTATGATATTGTGTGCCGCTATCAAGGTGGAAACAATGCCGGTCATACAGTTGTAAATGAGAAAGGAAAATTTATCCTCAATTTGCTTCCTTCCGGAATCCTCCGTGATGAAGTAACAAACGTTATGGGTCCTGGAATGGTCATTGACGTACAGCATCTGTATAACGAGATCGGCAAGCTCCGCGATGCCGGAATCGAAATCACGCCGAAACACCTGAAAATCAGTGATCGTGCAACCATCTGCATGCCATACCATGTACTCCTTGACGGACTGGAAGAGGACAGACTTTCTGATAAAAAATTTGGTTCTACAAGACGCGGCATTGCACCGGTTTATGCAGATAAATACATGAAGAAAACGCTCCGCATGGGAGATCTTCTTCATCCGGAAGCCTTAAAGGAACGGATTGCTGACATTGTTGAGTGGAAAAACCTTACCGTTGCAGGCGGCTATCATCACGAACCGATCAGCGCAGACGAGATGTATCAGTGGATTGAAAAATACGCAATGCCTTTCGTTCCGTACATCTGCGATACAACTACTTTCCTGAATCAGTGCGAAAAGAATGGCAAAAAGATCATGTTTGAGGCCCAGCTTGGCGCTCTCAGAGATATTGATTATGGTATTTTCCCATATACTTCTTCCTCCTCGACCATTGCAGCATATGCTCCGATCGGGGCTGGTGTTCCAAACCTGAAACTGGATAACAGCATCGGTATCATCAAAGCTTATTCCAGCTGCGTTGGCGAGGGTCCGTTTACATGTGAGATGTTCGGTCCGGAAGGTGATGCTCTCCGTGAAGCAGGCGGAGAATACGGTGCTGCAACCGGACGCCCTAGAAGAGTCGGCGGATTTGACGTTGTAGCTTCCCGCTACGGAACTTTAGTTCAGGGATGTACATCTCTTGCACTTACAAAGCTGGATGTCCTTTCTTATCTGAAAGAAATTCCTGTATGCGTCGCTTACAAAGTGAACGGTCAGCGCATTGACTATTTCCCTACCGGCGAAGACCTGGCAAAAGCGGAACCTGTTTATGAATATAAAAAGGGCTGGAACTGTGACATCAGCAGCTGCAAGACAGTTTCCGACCTTCCTGCAGAAGCGATCGACTACATTAAATATATCCAGCAGGTTGTTGAATGTCCGATCGAATATGTTTCCGTCGGAGCAGAAAGAGAGCAGTACATTAAGATGTTCTAACCCCATCTCCATGCGTATCCACTCGCATGGAAATGAAGCCTGACATACTCAATTCTATCTATGATGGCGCACCGGTCAAAATAAGCTTCCGGTGCGCTTTTTTATGGAAAATCGCTCCTGCATGCCCTACGCAAACAACGTTTCTGCCGCTTCGGTCAGACCCGTATCTTCTGCCCAGATCATTGCTTCCTCCTGTGCGTCTGAATCCGATGATTCGGATGATGCTCCTGCCGCCGTTTCTGCTTCGCCTGCCGTTTCTGCTACTGTTTCAGCTGATTCTCCTGTTGCCATTTCTGACCATTCCTCTGAGCATGTTTCCGCTTCGGATCCTTTTTTCGATTCAAAATCAGAGCCTTGTTTTGCTTCATGCCGGCTTTTTTCATCCGAGCTGATATTGGTCTGCGCTCCTGCTTCAAGCTCCGTATCCGGCTTTTCTGTGGTTTTTATCGGATTTCTGCGTGGCTCTGCACTTTCGTGTCTCCGCTCCCGGCGTTCAATCTCCCTGAGTTCCTGTCCATAATTTCTCAGCAAAATCCGCAGCAACTCTATAATTTCATTTCGATGCAGCGTCACACCTCTGCTTAAATGTTGGTGGTCAGGACTCCAGTCCCGGATGTCCAGTTTCGATGGGTTACCATTCCATTCGATGATATTAACCTCTTTTTTCCACCCGGTCTGATAAGTTCCGATAACACCTAAGTGTTCTACTACTTCGTATCTGACTTCTCCATCTCTGTTTGTCTGGCGTGTAGCTTGTCTTGGCATATTTTTTCTCCTTTTTCTTTCTGTTTTGTAATATTTTTACTTTATCATAAAATAACATAATTTGTGTATAATGTCAATATATTCTATTATTTTTTTACAGTTTTGCTTAATGCTTTTCTGAATGGTTCCGTAAACGTAACGGTAAATCTCCCGTGCATCCATTCGATCTTTGCATTTGCTGATCCGGCAGGAGGCGGTAACTAACCGCCAGGCGCACCACAAAAAAAGACTTCTTTTATCTGGTTCATTCCCAGACAGAAGAAGTCTCATGCGCTATGTGATCTTTTTTTAGTAATCTAAATGTTAATTTCCCTGTTCAACCTTATCCAGCGCTGCTTTTATTTTCGCAGGAAGCATGCTGCACACCTGTTCCGAAACGGATGCGATCGATACCCGCACACCTTTTGCCAGTGGCACCAGGAAAATCCCCTCTTTTTCGAGTTCTGCTGACACTGCATCCGGATCAGCACACGGAATTGATGCGAAGAAGCCCATATCAAACGGCACCATTTCCAGTCCAGCTTCTGCCGCAGCCTTTTCAAACGCTTTCCCTCTGCGGATCAGCATTTTTCTAAAATCTGCTCTTTCCTGATCCACTCTTGCTTTCAACTCAGGATCTGCAAAAATTTTCGTCAAGATCATCTGTGGCGACCGGCTGCAGTTCGACCAGGAGCCTCTGGATGAAAATTCACACGCCTGTCTGAATTCGTCTGCAACCTCTTTTGTTTTCGCCATGCAGATCAGTGCACCGCAGCGCATTCCGTAAAGGGTATATGTCTTGGACAAACTGTGCGCGATCAGCGGCAATACCGTCTCCGGAAGTTCCTCTAAGATAGGGAAAAAGCTTCTGTATTTCTCACTATCGCCTGCAAATTCGATGTATGCAACATCCACGACCAAAGCCACTTTCTTGCCGACAGAAAGTTTTGCGAGAACATCCACGACCTGGTGCCAGTCCTCATCAGTCAGCGAATATCCGGTAGGATTGTGCGCCGGCGTGTTCAATATGATAACAAGGCGCTCTTGCACCGCCAAAAGTTCCTCTACTCTCTTCGCAAAATCTTTAACGTCAAACTTTCTTTCTTCGTTGAAGAAACGGAACGTCGTTACCGTTCTGCCGATTTCCTGTGCAATGGTATTATACGGTGACCAGTGCCAGTCTGCTACCAGAACCTGATCCCCCGCAACCGAATAATTTGCAATGGCATTACGGAGTGCACCGGTTCCGCCCGGCGTTACGACTGCTTCCGTATGGCGAGATGGCTGAAAACTGCCGAATGCATCCTTTTTTACGGCTTCTCTGAAATCCGGAGTTCCTGAAATCGGAGCGTACTCTGCAAACTCCTTTGGCTCAAGCCCTCTAAAAACTTCTGTTACAGAAGAAAGCACGATCAACTCTCCGTTATCATCTAATAAGGCGCCGATGGTGGCGTTTACAACCTTGTCCTTTCCTTCTTTTGCGATCATCGCTTTTGCTCTGTTGCTGATACCGAAAATCTTATCTTCTTTCGGAATCTTTCTGCCCTGCTGTGCAGCAAAAATCATATCTGCCATATGGCACCTCCTTCTTAATTTATAGGAAATATTGTACAGAAAATTTTGCCTTACAATATTTCCAGATCAACGACAAAAGTTCCTGCCATATGCTGCTGACAAGCAAGCCTGCATGCACATAAAAATCTTTAACATTCTTATGTATAACTTTTGTCCTTTTCATCAACAATATCTTTAAGTATAATATGTTTTTCCGATTATTACAATACAAATTTGGTATGAAAAACAATTTTTTTGTAAATAATATGGCTAAATGGAGGTGAAATTATGCGTCAAGCACAAAAGAAAAAAGAAAAAGACAGAGTTGCCATTGCTCTGGTACTGGCATTCTGTGTAATCGCCCTGACATCGATTTTTACAATAAAATCCAATATAGACAAAATCAACGGAAGTGCCGGTAATCCTGTGCCGGTCTATGACCAGACCGATACATCCAAACTGGAAAACAAATCCTCTTCTAAAACAGATGATACTGCGGCAGACAAAACCGATGCCTCCGAAGCATCCATAAAAGTCCCTGTCGTGGATAGCAAAGCTTCTCCAAAAACAAATCCCTCAAAATCTGACCGGTCAGCGGCTTTCGGAAGCCCTGTGAAGGGCAGCAATGCAACTGTCAGTAATAAGTACGCCATGGATTCCCTGATCTACTCGGTCACGCTAGATCAGTATATGACTCACTGCGGCACGGATATTGAGGCCCCTGAAGATGCCCAAGTCCTCGCTGTCGCTGCCGGAACCGTAACCGCTGTTTACCAGGATGACCGCTATGGGAAATCCATTGAGCTTACCCACGATAACGGTTTCGTTACCATCTACTCCAATCTTTCTACCAACGAAATGGTGGAAGTCGGCGATATCGTCGAAGCCGGAAAAATCATCGGAGGCGTAGGATCGACCGGATTGTTTGAATCTATGGAACCTGCTCATCTGCATCTGGAAATGCTGAAAGACGGCGCTTATGTTGATCCGATGAAATATATCAGTCTGAAATAAGTAAAATCTTTTAAGAACCCATGGACTTTTTTCGCGAACAGGTATATAATAGTATTAGTTTTGCGGACATAGTTCATTGGTAGAATATCAGCTTCCCAAGCTGAGGAGGCGGGTTCGATTCCCGTTGTCCGCTCCATTATTTACGAGAGCAGATTCCTGCTCTCGTTTTTTCTTTGCGTTGATATTCCAACGCTTGTCGCACTCCTTTCGAGAAGTCGTTTTTCGTCTGTCCCACACTTTTTATTCACAGTATACTTGATTTTCGGAAGGAAGACAACAAAAGCGCCTACAAATTTTCAACCTCTTCTTCAGAAAGGCCAGTTATCTCTGCAATTTCAGCAATCGGAATATTCCTTACTTTCATACTTTTCGCAATTTCACGTTTTTCCTGTGCGGCACCTTCCGTCAGACCTTCGGCATGGCCTTGTGCAAAACTTTTCCGCTCACGTTCGTTCAGTATTTGTTCAAAAGTCATATACTTGCTCCTCCATTCACCGGAATTGAACTTCCTGACACGCTCGTCGATCATACGTGTCAGTTCAGAAGCCTGGCTTTTTTTCGGGTCATTGA
>CAKQVC010000003.1 GCA_934277655.1 uncultured Clostridia bacterium | reverse complement strand
CAATCATTTTTGACACCATATGATTATGATTTTTCCACTTTTCATCCAGAACCTCTTTAATAAAAGGTTCCACTTGATCAATCTGCTTAGATGCAAATAAATTGTCCAGTTTTTCAAAAAAATTTTCCACTTTCATGTTTATACCTCCGTTCGCCTTGTCTCGTACGTGTCTCGTTTTGATTCGATAGGAAAACCCCTATCGTTACTGCTCAAAGCTATTCGGATTACCGTATCAGTCCTGCTGCCCGGAACATCAGCTCTTTTTCTTCTTCTGTCAGCTGCATGCTGAGACTTACTCGCTCCAGAGTTTCCCTGTCCGGAACAAAATCTGCTTCTGTGCAGAGTTTTGTAAAATCATTTTTACTCATCCCCATCTTCGAAAAAGTGATCGTACCGTCTGTAATTTTTTGATCATAAAACCGAAAAAAAATTGTTTTAAATGTAAGTTCCTGCATTTTTCCTTTTGTCGATATGCTCTGCGAAAATCATTTTTCTCGCAGAACCATCAACTTCCTCCTCTCTTTCTTCCTTCATATCTTGATGGTTTGTATTTTCGTTTTCCTGAAATGCCGGTATGTCAGTTCCATCCCTGCGTTGAAGATTGCAGTCAATGCAATGATCAGAAGCCCGCAGTGGAAGAAAAAAGTGTCCGGCAGTATCTTGATGACCGGATCTGTGTTTTGATTAAACAGCCAGTAAGCATTCTGAAAAAGTAACTGATGCATAATAACAAATGCCTTATCCCATGAAATCAGCATTGCAACCAGCACTACAACTGCGATCAAAGCAGTCACAACCACCGCAGCCCGCATCCACAGCAAGCTCACTTCACGGCCATCGGCTTTCTTTTTTCTTATAACAAGACCATAAAGAAAAACTGCTGCCACACCTGCCAAAGCTGTATACTGCATAGAAAGAAAGATGTCTTTCACTTCCTGAAAATGGGTCAGCCCGTTGGCAGAACTGCTCAGTCCGCTAAATCTGAGTTCATCCGGTCCTCCAATCTGATTATAGTCGATTAAAATATCATAGTTTTCCCGGCAGAACTCTGCACTGTACCCGGAATTTTCAGCAATGTCAAGAAAATGGATGTCCGCATAATATAGTGGTCTGAATAAGACCGTAATGCTGACAGACAGACAGATGATCAGTGTGGAAGCTGCTATTCCGGCGATAATATGGGCGAAAAATCTAAAGTTCATTTCTATGTTGTTGCCTCTCTCAAGTTTCAGTGGATATTTTCAAAAACTTATGCTATGATAAACGCATAAATTCTGAAAGGAGCTATCATGCTTTGCTATGATTAACAGTATACCATATAATTACCATACACATACAACTTTTTGTGACGGAACTGCATCTTTAGAAGAAATGGTTCAGAGTGCCATCCGGAACGGACTCTGCACCATCGGTTTCTCCGGGCACAGTTATACAGCTTATGATAAATCCTACTGCATGAGCCTTGAGAACACGAAAAAGTATTGGCATGAAATTCAATTTCTGAAAAAGAAATATGCAGATCAGATTGAAATTCTCTGCGGTATCGAACAGGATTTCGGTTCCGATGAGCCTACAGATGACTATGACTATGTCATCGGCTCGGTTCATGCCGTTTTTCCATTTTGTCAGCATAATGCGGATGCTGCTCCTGCCTCCGGTCAGTTGGATTACTTCCACGGATACGACCGCAGCCACTATGATTATATTGACTGGGATCTGGACTGTATTTTAAAAGCGGTAAAGGAGCAGTATAACGGCGATGCTTACGCTTTCATTGACCACTATTACCAAACCGTTGCTCAGCTTCCTGCTGTAACAGGATGCCATATCATCGGACATTTCGATCTTATTACAAAGTTCAATGAAAAGACTCCGTGGTTCGATGAAAAAGACACTCGCTACCGTCAGTCTGTATGCTCTGCACTGGATCAGATTTTCAGAGACTTCCCTCACTCAGCTGCTGCAGAGAAATCCGGAACTTTTCCTATTTTTGAGATAAATACAGGTGCTATTTCTCGCGGCTGGCGCAGCGTCCCATATCCGTCTGCAGACATTTTAAAAGAAATCCAAAGGCGTGGCGGTAAAGTCATGATCAACAGTGACAGCCATGCGGTTGATACCCTGACATACGCTTTTGATCAGGCAGTTCAGCTTGCCAGATCCTGCGGCTTTACTTCTGTATCGATCATTACCGCAGACGGTTTCCGTGAGATTCCTCTTTAATCCTTTCATTCCCATCAGATCATAAATTCAAACCGCAATCACAAAAACTGCCTGTCTTTCGAAGCACAACTGTTTACAGCTGGTTCGAAAGAGCAGGCAGTTTTTTTACTCTGGTTTTACTTTTCAATTTTTCAGGTTGGAAATCAGTCTTTGCTTCCGCCCACATATTTCAGGCAGCAATTCTCTGCTAATGCTGTACCGATAGCAGTTCCATACTCTCCGGCTTCCGGCACATGGAAAGTAAGATCCGGAAACAACGTTTTAATCATGCTGCAAACAGCTTCGCACTCAGGGAAATTTGTTAAAGCCCCAATCAAGATAAAGTCTTTCATGTTGGTTCCCTGCGATATTAATGCCGCTGTCTGGCAGATTGTCTCAATGACCATATGCACAATTCCAGCTGCTTTATCTTCGCAGTTCGCTCTGGAAGATGCTTTACCAAAATTAGAAGCAGTAATTTCCAAATTCAGCCCCGGTAAAGGTTTTTCGGAAATATCCCCGATCCGCAGATCAATATAACCAACGCGGCCGGTAGATGCCAGTTCCTGGATTTTATCAATATCATCTGTGTTCAAAATTAATTTTGACAGTCCGATAATTGTTCCTCCACCAATTCCGATACCTCCCAGATGTGTCGGTACACCGTTCTTTACCCCTACAAAGGAAGTTCCGGTTCCCATGCTGACAACCATAAATTCCTGTTTTCCCTGTGCAAAATATCCACCACCTACACCATTTGCGGTAAATTCATCCACTTTATAGGTCGGCAGTCCGTAAATCGACTGATCGATCACAGCGCATCCTACACCCGTCAGGTTTACCTGTTCAATATCGTTTAGTGCAAGCTGATTATCATATAAAAATTTACCGAATGCACCGAATAAAGATGCAATCGCATTATTTGCCGAAATCTGAACCGGTATAAGCATTTTATCTTGGTCAAACCCTGCTATTTTCGTCGTACTTCCGCCAATATCGATTCCTACTACAATTCCCATTTCTGTAATGTCCTCTTTTCTTTTGGGTCAATGAAAATTTGTTTCTCCATTTTTTTCTTGATCAAGGTCTTTTGGAAGTCTTTCCTTTAATTAAGAACCTTGGCACAAAACCTGCTGCGGGCAAATTCTGTGCAACAAAACATTGTTAATTGTATCACACGAAAAAGGAATTGTAAATAGTTATTCTACTACTTTTGCATACTTTTTCCAAAAAAGAACGGATTGACTCCCGTCCTTTCGAAAATCAATCCGTTTTCTCTTATTTAATTTTAAATTTTACCGTCGTTTTCAGACCATTTACATCGGTTACCACCAGTTTGTAGCTGCCTTTCTTTGAAACAGTCTTCCCGTTTGTAATCTTTTTGCCGTTAAGAGTTGCTTTGGAAATTCCGCAGTTATCTTTATACTTGATGGTTCTCTTGGACTTGTAAACATTGTTGTTCTTTACACCGATAACCGTTGGCTTTGTTTTATCTTTGATCGTGAATGTTACAATTTTTTTGTTGCCGTAGTAGTCTGTTGCCGTTACCGTATATTTTCCGGATTTTGTTACTTTCTTGGAAAGAGAGAATGCTTTACTGCTTTCTCCGGCTTTGCTGTAGCTTGCAGATGCAATCCCGCTGATATCTTTGGCCTTAAAGGTCACTGCCTTGTTATAAGTTTTTCCTGCGGCAACTCCTGTTACGGTAGGTGCGGTTTTTTCTTCTGCTGTAGAGACAACGAAGTCAAGATCTTTCGTGCAGTCTTTCATCGTAACATTGAACGAAGCGGTAAGTCCGTCTTCCGAAATTGTTCCCAATTTGCTGACTTTAACAATCGGCTTCGGCATGGTAATACTAATTGTTATTTTCAATAAATCTTCCATATCCACACCCAGAGATGCATAGCCACTTTTTGCCTCCTCATACTCTGCAGATGTCATCAAGGCTTCCATCGCGAAACGTATGCCGTTTTCCGATGCATAAGCATCTTGATAGTCTTCGCTTAAAAGTTTTTTCAATTCGGCATAATTTGCAAAACTTTTGGAATCCTTAGTCTCATAATATTCTTTTCCATCCTTGGTAACAACCACCGGTGTTTCTCCATCAAACGGATCAAAATCTTCGCCTCCGACTAGATTTCCGGCAACATCCAGCATGCTGTCATACATTTCTTTGTCCACATCGACAATCGTTTCACTGCTACCGGAACCGTCCTGGTTGATCGTTACACTGTTCGTTGTTTCCATACAGCCGCAGAAAGCAAATATCATTGTGACTGTAAGGAATACTGCCATGATTTTTTTCATTCTTCATTTCCTCCTTTTCTGCCCATATTTAGGGACATCGGGGGCTGGCACATGGACGAAAACAACCGCCAGCATGCAGCCCTCTTTTCATCCCTAGTATAGCACAGATCGGCACGGTAGTGGAACTATTTTTTCTTATATGTACAACAGAGTTTTGTAAGCATACATACACTGGCTGCCAGAAGAAGAATATATAAAACAGGATTTGTTTCATCACTGGTCTTCGGAACATTTGGCGGCACGGTTTCCCCTGGAGTTTTTGATGGTCTATCAGGATTTACTGGTTTTTTTGCTGTTTGCGGATGGTGTGGTTTTTCTGGCTGTTCCGGTTCTTCCGGTTCTTGTTCTCGTACATACACAGTCTGTGCCTGATCCTGCAGATCTTCGTGTGACGCGATCAGGTACTCTGACGTTTCTCCATCTGACTCCTTTTTTTGTATAAACAGTTTCTCAAACACAACAAGCTCTCTGTCTCCCAGTTCCGATGCATCAAAGGTAAAGATAACTTCAACTGTCCCAGAAACCGATTCGGGTATAAACCAGATTTCTGCAGAAACTGTTTCTCCGCTTTTCAGCAATGGTTTTCCTGTGATTTTATCCATCAAAATGCCTTTCAGATGGTATTTCTGACCTATCATTAAATTTTCATAAGAAACGGTATCGACAACCACGGCTTTCTTCTCTGGAGCTATCACATGGTTACCACTTATTTTTCCGGACGCACTTGTCTTTATAGCTGGAGCCGGAGACGGATTCTCCGGTTCCGTTGGTTTATAAGGCGGATTTTCCGGCGGCTTGCGATCATTTTTTACAGCCAGTGCCTCTTCATTATCGGAATTGATCTTGATCATCAAAGTCTCCGCAGATGTATCCTGTCTGGCAAACGTCACGTTTTTAGCGAACTGAAAATGTTCCTTGATTTTTTCCAGGCTGTTTCTGTCGGATTTCACTTCACTTTCTTTCTCTTCCTCGAAGCTTCCCTCCAAAACATGCTGGATTTCCATGCTGAGATTCCCATTTTCATTCATAGCCACTTTTACTTTTGCACCGCACTCTGCCGTAAAAATTGCCGTCTGCCCAGCTGTAATTTCAATTCTTTGTTCTTCCGTTACGGTTCGGATTTCTGAAGTTTTTCCTTCTTTGCAGACATGGCTTTCCGGAAGAACGATAGCAGAAGTTCCCTTCTCTGCCGTAATGACAGCTTTATGTTCTTCCATCTGACGGATTATATCCTGTGAAGGCAGGCCTGATGATTCGTACTGTTTCTGCAGTTTCGATTTTTCAATGCTGTGAGTTATCTCCGCTTTCACGATCAGTTTTTCTTTATCCGATCCTGCACCTGTCATAGAAACAGAAGTTCTGCGGTTAAGTGCATTCTGTTCGGGCACGTCCGGTTCTGTATCTGCTTCTCTTGAACTTTCTTCTAAGAATGTTTTTACTTCATCCTGTGCTATTCCTTCCCATACTTCTTCATACGCTGCATAATATCCTGTATAGGATATCGTCGGCATCCATGTAAAGTTTTCTTCGTCAATCCTGTAGGAAAAATGGTTTTCTGCCGGGATAATCGTTAGCTTTCTACCGTTTGGTAAAATGACTTCTGTCTGTGTATCCGATTTTGTCTCAATAGTCACTTTTGAAAAAGCGTCAGACACATCAACGGCTACACCCTTTTCCTCGTCATCTGTATTCTTGTCCAGGTTATAAAGTATGCTATCTACAGTAATAGGTGGCATCGGTTCTCTGTTTTCGATAATAATTTCTGTTTTTACTATATCTTTCTCTGTCATCCTTAATGAACCATAAATGCCATCCGGTGTTTTCATATCAAAGGTGCAAGCATCAGAACGATTTTGTTTTTCTTCTCCGACATGGAAAAGATATTTTACAGATCCCAGCTGATACCCTGCCGGCGCCTTTATTTCTTTCAGGTAGTAGGTTCCCTCCGGGAGTTTTACTTCTGTCCCTGTAGTAAACGGTATTCCATCACTGCCGCATCCGATTCTTAACACCCCGACCAGCGTATCTTCAGCAGCTGTCTTTTCTGTCACATGGATAATGCCTTTTCCCTTTGCTGAAATCTCTTCTGCTGTATAAATTCCAAAGACAGCCTCCTGTCCGGCATGTGCCGCTTCATAAACCCCTGTCTGCCATCCTGTTTCAAAAACTTTTTTTAAGTCTAGCTGCACTTTCATAAAAGAATTTTTAAATTTTGCAGCTTTCCAGACAAGCGGTGTGAATTGATCCTTATAAGACAAAGTTACCGTCCGCTCGCTGCCATCATTCACATATCCGTTTTCCGTGTCAAGTTCTCTGATAATATAAGTTCCCAGAGGAAGACTTCTTGAAACTGCTTTCCCGTCACTGCCTGTTGTAATGGTCTCTACAAGAGAGGACGCCGGATATCTGGTCGTCTTATAAACATTATACAGTTCGATCACGCCTACACCATTTCCACTTGCTGTCTGTGCACAATACACAGACATCGTATAACCATCGGCAAATGTCATTTCCAAAGGTACATTTTCTTCCTGATTCGTTGAGATTTCTATCGTATACCAGGTTTTTGCTCCGCTTTCTGCTTTTTCATGCCTTGTAGCTTTCACACTGACTCCATCTGAAAGTCCTTCTCTGGAGCCAAATTCTTTCACAGGATTTTCCGGCGTCAAAGATGAATACCAGTCTAAAATTTTTGGTACTTTTTTGTTTTCGGAATCATAATGGACAAAATTCAGTATTGGTACAATTTGTTTTCCTAAATAGTCAACGGCATCATCCGAAACTGTCACGACAGCATAACAGGAGTTGCCTTTATAACTCATTTCTGCCCGGATTCCATCCTTCCAGAGGAAATAAACCGGTGCAGTTTCCGACGTTGTCTCGAACACAAGACTTCCGTTTTCTTCATACCACCGATAACCCTGTCCCACTTCCTTTACCGCCGTGTGCAGAAAATCCTCCGGTCCATCAATAATTGTTCTGGCAGCACCATCCTTGTGATCATTTCCTGCCTGTACTGTGATCCCATCCATGTCGATCAAAATTCCATTTTCATCGTCAGCTGCCTGCGTATAACGAATCTGATAAACCTGTACTGCAGCCTGCACGAAATTTCCTTCAGCAGAGCATTTCTGCCAGGTGCGTCCGTCTTGCAGCAAAACTTTATATTGTGTTGGTCCATCTGCTTCGTCTTTTCTGAAAATAACTACATATTGAGGGTCTTCTCTCCGGTCACCGGAAAGTGCTTTCTGCGTCCATCCTTCCGGGACACGATATTCCTTCTCCGGTGTTCCCTCTTCATCGGAATTTATCCAGCGGAACGGTCTTTCATATTCTGTATATGTTCCTGCTGTATAATAACCTTTGACTGCGACAGAGCAGGTCTTATCTTCCTGGATCATTACTGCACAATCTCCGGCATGCAGTCCTTCTTTCAATGTCACGTTATGTTCCCATTCAAAAGCTGTCTTTGTGTCCATGACGTCAACATTCTTATAGACCGGTGCAATATCCTCTGGTCCATCATATTTTCCATCACCATCTGCATCGATACCTTCCGAGATCAAAACTTGTTTTTCTCCCGTTTTTCGTTCTTCCTGTTTCATATCATCTGCAGTCAACAGATAAAGATCATAATCTTTTATCAAATATCGTTCTGCACTGTATTGAGAAAGATCTACTTCCGTGTGATCCCCGAAGGTAAATCTGTCATCCTTGTATTCCGTACCATCGGCATATTCCGTACTTTTTCCATCCGCTTCATACCAATACGTATGCTCATAAGCTTCCAGTGCAGAGCTTTCTTTCCAATTTGTCGGATCGGAAATCGGCATGTAGTTTCGGATTGGATCAAGCTCCGTCTCTCCGACACATCCTTTCATCGTCGTCAGAGTAAGGTGATCTTCTGCACCTGCATGCACGGAGGTTGTTTTAGTAAGATTCACATCCGTAATGTTTTTTCCATCTGCCTGATTTTTCATGGTAACTTCCACGTCCCATCGGTAGTCCAGATTTCCTTCTGACGTCTGCCAGGATCCGGTCATCTTCGTGTCTTTCTGCTCCGGAGAAATGTAAAGTGTACGTTTCTCGTTCGTTTCAGAAGTTTCCCGTTCCAAAATTGACCATAACTGTGCCCCGGATGCATGCGAAAAGGTAGAAATCTCATATCTTGCACCGGTATACTCTTTCGGATGGAGTAGTTTATCTGCGAAAGCCTTGATGTTTTCCCATATATTTGATAAATGTGTACGTTTTTCCTGTTGTAAAAGGATCTTTTCGTCTGTCAGGCTGTCGTAGATTTCCGGTCCCTCACTTCCGTCACGAAGTTGAATATCCTCGGCAGCAAAGATCCCAAATACCGTATCCTTTAACGAAGAAATCATCTCAAAAACAGGTTCGAAAATCGTATACCCCTCTTTTTCTGTTTTCTGAAATCCCGTCAGCACCTCTCCGATTTTCTCAACTTCAATTTTTCCTTTTACTGCGTTGTTCGGAATTGCTGATATCAGATAATAGTCAATGTAGGGATATTCGCCTTTGTCATAGGATGCATCGACATTCTGTCTTTTGCCATCAAAAGTTACCAGCTGTGTATAGTTTCCATCCTTGTGCAGGGTTTGTTTTGTGACTTCAAAAGTGTATTGGTTTGTTACCATATCTTTTAACTGATCAAAGGAATATTTTTCTTTATCCTGATAAACAACTTTTTTTCCATCTTTATTGTAGATTCCGTAATCAGCCACCGTTCCGTCGAACCTATCTTTCGGAGACTTCACCGCTAACTGTCCTTCTTCAACCAGTCCAAAATTGTGTGATCTGGCAATACCATCAGTGCCATATGCCCCGACATAATACCCTTCCGGTAAAAGCCACTCAAGCACCTCATATCTTCCATAAGGGAGTCTGTAAGGAATGGAAAATGTCCCGTTTTCGTCCAGTTCAAAAACATAATTTTGACTTTTGGAATTGATCGACTCTGCATTCGGTAAAAATCGATTATAAGTATTCTTCGCTTCTGTACCCGAAGGGCCGAACTTTTCCCTGTTTTCCGTGTCCGTATAATCTGGATTCCCTTTATAGCGGATGAAAATCTTTGTTCCTTCCAAAGGGATTTTCTTTCCGGTTTCACTGTCAGTCTTTACGATCTTTACTTTATTCTCTTTTATCTTGTCGCGGATATTCACATCATACCGATTATTCCAATAGTCACCGCTTCCGGATGCGGATCCCCCTGATGGGCTTATTCCAGTCTTATCATAGCCGCCGAAACTCCCCTGCCCGTTAACAGGCCCGTTATTTCCATTATGCTCATCAATTGTAACTGTAAATTCCTCCAGAACATACATTGGGTCATCTGCCTTGACCTCTGTGACAATATACGTGCCGAATGGCAGATCCTTTACGATCAGCGTTCCGTTCGTGCCTGGGATCAGTGGATTTTCACTGTTGCAGATCGTTGCTCCTTTGTCGCGGGAAACAGTGTATTGATGCGTTCCTCCTGTCAGGATTTCCGGCTTCCCGCTGACCAGATGTACATACTCTTCATTTTCGAATCCTTTTGACTGCAGTTTGACTGTCCAGCGTGAATCCAGGGAAATATTGGAGTCTGCCCCTCCTGCCAGGGAGTCTTTGAACGGATTTTCTTTCTCATTGGACTTGATGATCTGAAGATTTCCGCGGAAGCAGTCATTGACGAAAATTTCATTGTCATAATTGAGTTCGTCCTCCGGTGTCTCCGTCTCGCCCGTGGTATATTCAGTGCCTTCTCCTTTTTCTGTTTTCCATCTGAAATCATATGTTATCGCTGTCCACGGCAGACTGTCACAGTCCAGACAATAGCTGCAGGTATCATGCGTTTCCGCTTTGTAGGAAAAACTGTATTCTCGTTCTCCCTGCCAGGTATCCGGATCAATATATCTGCCCTCCGGCCGTGTTTCTGTAATTCTGTACTGTACCAGCACATCCCATTCTCTCTTTGTCGGAGTTTTCGGACTGATATGCCGATATCCAATAATATTTCCTTCACTGTCCGTGATCGGATGTGCACATCCGGTCAGACTTCCACTTTCGGTCCGATATGCAAGCAGATCTTCTGCCGTCTGAAATGGTTGATCCGAGAAAACTTCCTGCTTTCCCAATTCATCCATTTGTATCTGATCAATCTTTTCCCAGGAGTTTTTCCCAATCTTTCTCTCCAGGGTATAGACAGCATTTAGTTTCGCATCGCCCATCGGTGTATGCGAATCATTATCAAATCCCGGATTTGCATCGATTTTCTCGATTGGAAAATAGAGTGTCGGAAAAACATCCGGATCATCAGGATGACACCTTTCTTCGGAAAGCTCTTTATTTTCCTTACCTTTTACCAGTTTCAGATAACCTGCATCTGGGTCAGTCAGTCCTGAGATCATACCCTGTGTATGGCTGTCTGCCGTTTCGTATTCCCAAAAATACCGGCTGTATTTTTCGTTGTTCTTTTTTAAATACTTTTCTGCTCTCTGAGCGGCAGAATCATCATGACGGACAACGATCGTCTTATTCCATACGCTTTCGTCGAATATGACAAGCTTATATTCTCTTCTTCTTTGATCAAAATTGATCTGAAGCCCCTTTATTTTCTTTCCTTTTTCGTCCGTAACGGTAACTGCCCCGGCTTTTGATCCACCTTTGATCGTTAAGGTGTACGGCAGTTCTCCGGTTGCTGCTGCAGTCAGTGTTTTGGGTTTGCTTTGGTCTGCAGACGCAATCGATGTATCAAAACTGATTTTTTCTTTTATTTTGCCTGCCATAAAATTATAAATATCGATAGCTGCAGTTCCTGCAATCTGATTGGCATAATGGTTTTTTTCAATTGGATCTGTCTTATTACCTCTCCAAGAATCCTGGTAAAACATTCCATTTGCAACCTTGTCAAAATTCTTATTTCTCATCAGTTGCTGTGACTCCCAGATCAGCATCTGTGTGGCTGCAATCCAGTCGGAGAGTGTATAAGATCGACTGTTTTTACCATAGTACTTCGAGTCAGAAAACCCTAATTGATTTAGTTCCGTAATGGAACTTCCACTGACCGGACCATACATTAAGACACGATACATATTACGCACGGCATAGCCTTTTCCCGCATTATTGTATGCAGCATAAAAGGATGATTTTCTATAA
Source organism: uncultured Clostridia bacterium (assembly GCA_934277655.1). Lineage (GTDB taxonomy): Bacteria > Bacillota > Clostridia > Peptostreptococcales > Anaerovoracaceae > CAG-238. The sequence goes on along the minus strand of CAKQVC010000003.1, from coordinate 12,011 downwards.
TCAGTTGCTTTCAATGTCATGCTTTTCTGTACGACACCGTGTTCCATACAGAACACCAGCGTATCATCAACCAAGTACCGTTTCATCATCATCCCGGCTTCGGTCGCACTGCCTTTATATATCGTCTGATTTTGATAATCGGCCGTAAAAATCTGCATATACCGACTGTTTGTAAACCGGTACCCGCTCAGATTTTCCATTCCCAGTCTGCCTCGCATGGTTGCATCTGCTTTTTCTGTCGTTCCCATCAGCATGCCAAGTGGGAAAGACGATAAAACAATGGCAAATGCCAGAAGCGTTGCCGCTGCTTTTTTTATAACCTTTCTTCTTTTCATGTTTAGATCCATTCCCTTTATCTTTTTTTCGTTGCTGCTGCCTCTATTTTCTTTCCGGCATCATTCTGTTTTTTTAGATAGCTTTGAAGATTTCCGTGATTTCATTCTTCTATCGGCTTACCTTTCAATCTTCAGCCACGAAGCATCCAGGCAGTATAGTAGATGTCCTTGCTGGTATGCAGTTCCATGCCCTCCATCTGCCCCGGCTTTGACTTTTTTATATACAAAAACCCACGGTTTTCCTCTGTCTCTCCGGTTCTGTCGATATAAAACCGGATTTCTGCTTTTAGTTTTTTTATTACATCTTCCTGTCTGGCATACCTTGAAAAAGCACCAAGTGTACCTTCTAGAATATAGCTGGAATTCTCATCATTTCCATCTGCCTCATCCAAATAAGTAAAATTCAAGTTTTGTTTTTTTGCATACTCTACTGCATAATCACGCAGGATTTTCTTCAGACTCTTTAGATCAATCGTCTTTTTGGCTTCTGCTGACCTCGACCATGCACCATAAACTTTTTTACCTTTTACCATGCGATATGCTCTGACTCGGAATCTGTAAACACTTAGGTCTTCCACAACCTTTAATCTGGCAGCTCGTCTGCCTATGATATACTCAGCAGCTTTTTTGACAGAGCAATGCCGGAATCCGTTGCCATCCTTTTTCATAATTTCCACATATCCATCTGGATAACGACGTTTCAGCAACTTTAAGGTCGTATCATAGTTGATGAATTTCTGCTTTTTCCCATCTCCATCATAAACAAAACTTTTCCATCCCGTCCACTCCCCATTTTTCATCCGGCTAACCTGCTGCTCATATCCGGATGCACCTTCTGCCGGCTTCCATCGCATGGTCAGTTCGCCGTAGCCTCCTGCTCTCCCATAAACCTCCAGTATTTTTACTCTCGCAGGCTGCTTCATAGAAGATTTTTCTTCCGTTTTTACTTGTGCCTGACCGAAGCTGGTCGCTGCTGACACAAGCATCGTCAAGGTCAGCAACGCAGTTATTGCTTGCTTTTTTTCTGTCATCTATCGTTCTCCTGTTTTAAAAAATTTACGTCAAATTCCTCCATTATGGACAAGGCTGCACATACCTGTATCTGTTTTCTGTCAATTTCCGAAAAAAATCCCGCATCTGGCAGAAACATCTTCTGTTTCTGTCTGAAGCGGGATTCCCCTTACTTTCACTTTTTATTTATTTCATTTTTTAGGCAGAGCTGTTTTCACATTCCTCTGCAAACTGCAGTTTTTCCATCAGTTTCTGCGTCAAAATAGTAAATGCTGTCTTTGAAACTTTATCGACTGCATTTTCTCTGAACAAACTTGATGATCTCCACCACAGGTATCACAAGAAAAGCCAGTCCTAACGCCGTTCCATATTCCGCCAGACTGATATGCTCAAATTCAAAAGCATTTGATAAAAACGGAACATAGATAACGATTGTTGTCGCTGCCAAACTTGCCAATGCCGACCAAATCAGTGCAGGATTCATTGTCCGGATATGAAACAGACTGCCTCTTTGCGAACGCATGTTAAAGCTGTGAAAGATCTCTGCCATAGACAACGTCAGAAACGCCATCGTAGTACCATCCGGGCTGTCGGTAATTTCCCATACACCTGCTTCCATATAATGCCCGATAAAGTAAGCTGCCATGGTCAGCACCGTAAGCACAACACCTTGATAAAGCATATCCACACCCAGTCCTCCTGCAAATACGCCGTCAGATGTCTTTCTTGGCTTCCGTTTCATAATATCATCTTCCGGTTTCTCCATTCCAAGCGCCAATGCCGGAAAACAGTCCGTAATCAGATTGATCCATAAAAGATGCACCGGTTTCAAGATCGTAAAGCCAAGCATTGTTGCTGCAAAGATACTGAGAACCTCACTCATGTTAGATGCAAGCAGAAACTGAATAGACTTCCGGATATTATCATAAATCCTCCGTCCCTCGGCAACTGCTCCTACAATCGTGGCAAAGTTGTCATCGGCAAGCACCATGTCAGCCACATTTTTTGTAACATCGGTTCCGGTAATTCCCATTCCAACACCAATGTCAGCTGCCTTAATGCTTGGAGCATCGTTAACACCATCGCCGGTCATAGCCGTAACAAAACCTTTTCGTTTCCACATGTTCACAATACGAACTTTATGCTCCGGCTGAACTCTGGCATAAACACTGATATGTTCAATTTCGTTTTCGAACTGTTCATCGGTAAGTTCGTTTAACATAGCACCGGTCACTGCATGATGCTGCTCATCCAGGATCCCAAGTTCTCTTCCGATTGCTGAAGCCGTATCAATATGGTCTCCTGTAATCATAACCGGCCTGATCCCTGCTTTATTACATTCCCTGATGGCATCCTTTACTTCCGGTCTGACAGGATCGATCATCCCCTCCAGTCCTAAGAAACACAACTCCCGTTCCAAAGTTTCCGACAGGAATTGCTGCGGTGCCGTATCATAAACTGCCATTGCCGCCATCAGAACACGCAATGCCTGATCTGCCATTTTCTTATTTGCCAGAAGAATTGCCTGTCTGTCATCCTCCGTCATATCTTCCGCTTTTCCGCCCCGCAAAATTTTCGTGCAACGTTTCAGCACTTCGTCCGGTGCACCCTTCGTGTACTGGATCCATTTATGTTCTTGCCTGTTCTCGTGTATTGTAGACATCATCTTTCGGTTGCTGTCAAAGGGCACTTCTCCGATTCGAGGGAGTTTTTCTTCCAGCTTCCTCTTGTCCAGTCCGATTTTCTGTGCATAATTTACAAGTGCACATTCCGTTGGTTCGCCTGATGCTGTATTCTCTCCTTCCTGCACGCTGGCATCACAGCAGAGTGCCATTGCTTCTGCCAGTTTTTGTTCATCCTCTCCGTAGGTATCGACAACCGTCATCTTGTTCTGAGTTAAAGTTCCTGTCTTATCTGAGCAGATAATCTGTGCACAACCCAATGTTTCTACGGCAGTCAGCTTTCGTATGATCGCATTTTTTTTGCTCATATTGGTTACACCAATGGAAAGAACAATAGTTACCACTGCTGCCAGCCCTTCCGGTATTGCAGCAACTGCCAGACTGACTGCAACCATAAAGGTATTTAAAAGAACACTTCCATCTATGGACTCTGCTCGAATCAGGCTGACTGCAAAGATAACAATACAGATAGCCAGTACAAGCATCGTCAGAAATTTGCTGAGTTGGATCAGTTTCAACTGAAGAGGTGTTTTACCCTCCTGTGCCTGCGTCAGTGCATGTGCGATTTTTCCCATCTCCGTATCCATACCGGTTTCGCAGATGACTGCTTTTCCTCGTCCATACACAACCGTGCTTCCCATATATACCATGTTTCTCCGGTCACCCAGTGGTACATCTTTTGCACCGTCTGCATCAAGCGTGTCGGCGGTTTTCTCGGCAGGAACGCTTTCTCCGGTCAATGCCGCTTCTTCTATTTTCAGACTGGCGGATTCCAGTATTCTGCCATCTGCCGGTACAGAATCTCCAGCCTCCAGAAGGACGATATCTCCCGGGACCAGATTTTCACTTTTCACTGTCTCAATTTTTCCATTTCTGAGGACTCTGCTTGTAGCCGCTGCCATTTCCTGCAATGCTTCGATTGCCTTTTCTGCTTTGCTCTCCTGATACATACCCAGAAGGGCATTGATGATAACAACTGCCATGATAATCACAACATCTGCAAAGCTTTCTCCTGCATAATAGGAGGTTACACCTGAGATAGCCGCTGCCACGATCAGAACCAAAATCATCGGATCTGCCAGCTGCGTGATGAATCGCTTAAAAAGCGAGTCCTTTTTAGCCTCAGCAAGCTTATTACGTCCGTGTTTTTCCAGACGACTTTCTGCTTCCCAGCTGTCCAGTCCATTTTGTCTGCTGTCAAGTTCTTTCATGACAGCCTCTGTAGTTTTCAGATAATATTGCATTCTGGTTTCCTTTCTCCGGCGGGAATACAAAAAAGACTCCCACCATATATTATTTTAAAATATACGGTAAAAGTCTTACTATTTCAGATATTTGCGAATCAGCCATCCAAAGGCACTGATTGAGATGACGCACAATATCACATCCTGCTGCGGATGCAAGTTACTCCCTCTTACAATAGGAATATTATAAGGTTTCCGCTAAAAAAAATCAATAGTTTTGTAAAATTTTAGCGTTAATTTCACATTGAAAGGAACACAGCATAGCAAACAGGATCATAAGCCCCATCGTAATGATCATATTTTTCATTTCTCTGACCTTTCCAAAACTTGCGCTTTTCCTGTTGATTCTTCTTGCTCCGCTTTTTCTTCTGTTCCCGGTCTGTTTTCTCCTTCTGCAGGCGTTTCGCCTTCCGTTCCTTCCGGAATTGCTCGATCTTTCTCGTGCAATGCGATAATGCCGGATGATGTGTACCACAGCGTGTTTTCTTCTTTAGTAAGCCCTCCTAACATATGAGCTGCACCGATAATGCCTCTGATCGGCACTCGTACCTGATAGGACGCATATTCTGATCCTTCGTTTTTATCCGGATTCAATATTGTCTCGACCTCTGATAGATCACATCTGGCTGCTTTCGCCGCTGCTGTATGCATACTGCTCACATCTTCATCCCCAATCTTTCCTTTCGACTCGGCGGTTATCCTGAAAATTTTTATTGCGTTTTCTACCCCCGCAATCTCTGTAAAAGTCCTTTGGTTCGCAGTAAACTGCAATAAAAACATCATCAAGACCAGAATCGAAGCAATCGTTGTAATCAGATCTTTCACTGCCATGCCTCCATGGTCTGCCGGATTGCCTGCAGACTGACCGACTTCAGACTCTCCGGCTGACTGCCAGCCATCAAATTGAAGACGAAGACTCCCAGCAAGATCATCCCCATGATAATGATTAGCTGTTTCATTGCCTATGCCCCTCCTGCCTTTCCAAAATCAATGGTATTCATAATTGCGCTGGTGCCTTCTTCCATGATATCCTCCGCCGTACTCTTCAAAGAGTTATTATCTCCCAATACGAGCGTATTAACAATCAGTGCACCAAGCAGAATCGTTCCAATGATAATAATCAGATTTTTCATTTTCTCTGCCTCCTCATATAATCAAGTGTTTTCTATTAAAAGTTCAAAGTTTTCTACCTTTTTTGTCTAAAAAATATTTTTCAGAACTTGAAGAGTGTCCAGAAGAACTGTGACGATCACAAAGTTGATCATCAGTGCGAAAAGGGTTGCCGTTGACCATATGGTCGTAAGCCAGCTGTTTTTCTGTGCCTTACGGACAGCCTGCGTCATCCTTTTTTCTGCCATCATGTTCTGAAAAACTTTCATCTGTTCTAAGAGCTCTGCCGGATTGATCTGATCAAGCTTTGCAAGGATAGCGCTGAAACTACGTCCACTCTTCGTGCCGACTGCACTGGCAAAAAAAGAAAAGGCTTCCTGCCTCTTTCCGTTTCGATATAAATTTAGCACTTCCCTGTAAACAGGCTTCAGCTTCCAGCTGTTTTCCATCAATAATTCCAGGATCATATCCGCTGACAGTGGCATCTGGCGATATACGAGAGCCAGGTTTTTTAACAGAATACAGCTGTCATACAATTCGCTTTCCCGGACAGCATCGTTGAAATGGATCCAAAAAGACAGCCGCTTACACAACTGCCGTGCTATAGTTCCTGCGTTTTTATATTTTTCTCTTAATTTTCTTATGTCTTTCATATCCTGCTTTTTAATTTTTCCCCATAACCACCTTCGTTAAAAATCCAGTTTAGTGTGACTGACAAAATGATAAACGAAAATGCCGCTGACATACAGAATGGCTGACCCGACAAACCATGTCAGTCCTATCTGCGTTCCAAATTGATAATGAAGAAATTTATCTGCAGTCAGACCAAACATCTTGATTCCTCCGAAGATCGTAAATCCATAAAAAAGCGGAGCCAGATATTTCAACATTAACTTTGATTCCTGATTTTCGCGCCGGGCATATTCTTCTACCTTTCTAGCTCCCGCAATTGCCTCCGAAAGATCAGAAAGTGCCTCAGTTACATGGATGCCGGAAACCAGTGCAAAGAAAATATTGGACGACAGGATATTTGCCCAGGATGTATTGATGGAAAGACGAAATTCATCTAACAGCCGTTCGATTGCAACAGACGAACCTGCCCGATTCAGGCCCTTCGATAAGTGGAACAAAATCCTCTTGCAATTCGGTGCATCCTCTATCGTCATTGCTGTTACTTCAATCGCTTTTTGCATATTGCAGTAGTGTATCTTATAATTTTCGGTCAGCTCCGTGATCAGAATTTCTCCTTCCCGCGAACTCTGAATCCGAATTTCCTGCAGACGCATTCGAAGTAAGCCATAGGGAAGAAGCAGAGCTGCTGTCGCAGCAGCAATCGTCAACCCTGCTGAAATCCTATGAGTCAAAAGAAGCAGCACCATACCTCCGCAGATGATGCTGAGAATCCAAAAGAGCCGTACGCTCTTGTCACTGCCCATAGACAATGTAATTTTCAGCAAACTTCGAATATATTCTATCAATTTGTCGCCGGAATCTGATACGACCACTGCATTTTCTGTGCCTGTCTCATTAGATTCACTCTCCGGCAGCTGCAGTGAATGCATCCATTCTATCACTCTTTCCCGTAACTTGTACCATTCTTCTTGGATCTCAGGTAAAAGCAGCAGGATCAGCCCTGTAACAAGCAGCAGAATCATGGAAGCTTCTAACATCGCAGTTCAACTCCTTTCTTCATGTTGGGATGGTAATACCTTGGATAGATGGTTGTATGCCCCATGATTGGGTTTCTCTTTTCCATCTGCTTCAGCATGTGCTTCATAGCATTCATCTCCTTCGGTCGCAAAGCACCTGTTTTTTCCTGTTCTGTCCCGATAAAAAAATGCCACCGCCAGTTTTTTTCTTCAGGAACATACTCACATATCTTATGCACGCTGATCTGATCCATTCCCTCATCATAGCAGTAAGCTACCACAGCCTTCAGTTTTTTCGCACCGGGATTTTCAGGATCCTGCATAAATTCCATGACATAATGATAACTGGAAAACACCTGGCGGATCAAGCTGCTTGTCTCACCTCCAAAACGACTGCTGATCGCAGATGCCATTTTATAAGGAAGCTCCACTGCATTTCCTGTATGCACCGTGCCTTTACATCTTCGGGCTCCTAAAGCCGTTATGTCCAGCGCCAGCCGATAAGCAGATGCATCCCTCATTTCCTCCAGGATCATATAGTCACAGTCTCCACGGAGAATTGGTTTTGTTATCTGTTCCAATTCTTTCCCATCCGCTACAATCTGCATCAGCGGTGCATCCGGCATCAGCTTGTGCCAGGGGATCTCCGGGTCTGTAGAAATTGCAATTCCCTCCAGCGATGGATCCTCACAGCACTGCCATATTTCAAGGAATGTCGTCTTTCCTGACCGGACAGGGCCTGCAATCAGTACATTAAACCCAATACGTATCATAGACCGAAACAGATCCGGAGCGTCCGGCGGAATCGTTTCCAGCTCTACCAGAGCCTGAAAATCCAGTGACTGCATGATATATTTTCGAAAAACCATGACATCCTGCCCATCCTTGGTTTTTTCCCCCGAAAAGATAGTAAGACGGATTCCGTTATGCAGATAAATCTCATGAAATCCCTGTTCCAGTCTTTCTTTCGGCGTCGCCATCAAAAGTGCCCGCTTCAACTGTTCCCTTCTCTGCCTGCTGATCTTCTGCGGCTGAAGGACCGCTCTGCCATCAATCATACAATACAGCCGTTCTCCTATCAGTTTTGCCGACGGAGACCTCTTATATACCTCCATCTGATCGTAAACCCATGGGGCCAGTCCTGCCAGCCCATAAAGCTCCGCAAAGATCCCTTCTTCCAGATTTGGATACCATGTAGGCGGTTCCACTTCAGACAGTTCTTCCTGCCGGATGATCTGATGGATTTCTTCTTTATAGAACCGCATATCTTCTTCATAACCCATAATCGCTCTCTTTTCACGTTCCATCCTCTGCATCTTGCCGGCATCATCGAATGCCCGCCAGTTTCGCTCCATCACGAGACTGACTTTTTCGCAGGCCTGCCGGAACATTTCTTCCTTCTCCATTTTTCTCAATCCTCCTCAATAATACAGGATGTCAAACTGATTGCCCTTTGCTGCCAGCTTGCCCAGTTTTTCAGCCTGCTCTGCAGTAACGACAACCTCAAGCAGACCGACAGTTCCGTTCGCATTAAGTCTTTCCTTGTCCTGAGATACGATTTCCTGGTTATTGCTGTCTTTTACATATGCTACGACCGCCTCGGTTACAAGGCTCCCCTTACAGTAAAAAAAAACTTTATCGCCTCTTCGTACAGTCTGTGGATAGGATGTCAGCCAATGATCCGGAACCGATAAAACATACTTACCGTTTGCCTCCCCGACCTGAAACAGATTCTCGCTGAAATATTCCGGGTACAAGGGTTCACCTTCCGGTATATACTGTCCTGCCAGTTTACCGATAATTCTCCTTTCGCTTCCACTCCGCAGAACCTTTCCTGCCGGAGTTTCCACGGCTCGATAGGTAATCATGCTCTCCAGGATCAGCCCGTTTGCTTCCACGCTCTGATTCAGGACTGGAATTTTGTCATACCCGATATTTTTTCTTCCCCAAAGTTCCCAAAAACAAAGCAGGCTCAGCGTCATAATGATTATGAGCAGGCCTGCCATCCTTCTGTGCTTAATTTTATCCATTTTTCTCCTTTCATGGTATAATTTGTTACAATGCCATATTACCACAGACAAAATTCGGTTTCAACACAATTTAGGAAAATTTCTAATAAATCCCAAGATTTATTGCTACATGATAAATGAAAATCTGCTGCCATTTTGTCCATGTATTCCGATGTGCCTCATCTCCGTAAGGAACTCCATCAAAAAAATAGCTGCGGATTCCGCTCCTATATTTTAGGGGCACCGCTGACAGCGCTTTTTCAATGCTTTCAATTCTCTGAGAAATACGCACCATCTCTGTTGCCTTTCTCCCTGTAACATCGCTGACCCTTCCTCCTGAAACAGCCGGCATAAGGAAATCAGCCCCCGCAGATGGAATATTTTCAATCGAATATTCCATTTCCCTTAGCTGCTTTTTCATACGGGTAAAATCTTTGGCAGCCCACACTGCCTGCTTGTACACGGTATCCGGCAAAACATATTCTTTCATCTTCTTTGGCTGATATTCTGTACTTCTGTCTCTCTCTTCTCCTGGCATAATGTCATCAATCCTCTTTTCTATCTTTTTCTGTAAACAAATTTTTTCTACCTTATTTTTGCACAGTTTACAGAGAATAACCAGGCTGTTTCCTGCCTGATTTTTACAGAAAAATACCGAATTTATGCCAAAAAATCACGCAATCAAAACGCAATCAAAAATGAAACGAACTAATAGAAATGCCCACAAAAAACACTGCATCCTGAACTGTCAACTCACAGCCGTCTGCAGTGTCTTTCTATATCATCTCATATTTTCCTGGTTGCTCCAGTCTTCGGTTTGTAATCGCCTGCCGCAACTTTTTCCCATCAAGAACGTTCTTTTAAAAGTGCATGAATCCGCTCATTGAGCATTTCCAGTGCTACCCGGTTAAAACCGCCTTCCGGAATGATAATATCCGCATATTTTTTGCTTGGTTCCACGAATTGCTCATGCATCAGCTTAACCGTGGTTAAATACTGATGCACCACGGATTCCAGCGTTCTCCCCCTCTCATTGACGTCACGGAGGATCCTTCGGATAATCCTTACATCAGCATCCGTATCAATGAAAACTTTGATATCAAATAAATCCAGCAGTTCCTTGTTTTCAAAGAGAAGAATGCCTTCCACCACGATAACCTTCGCCGGTCTTACTAGAACGGTTTCATTGATCCGATTGTGGATCGTAAAATCATATACCGGTCTTTCGATGGTTTCGCCAGCTGCCAGTCTGCGGACATGTTCGATCATCAGATCCGTATCAAAAGCATTCGGATGATCGTAATTCAGCTTCTTCCGTTCTTCAAAAGAAATATCATCGTGCTGCTTATAATAAAAGTCATGGCTCAAGATTGTAATCTCATCATGAAACTCTTCTTTGATCTTTTTTATCAGCGTGCTTTTCCCTGATCCTGTACCGCCTGCAATGCCAATTACAATAATGTCTTTCATGTATCTTTCTGTCTCCTGTCCTGCACTCTCTGCTTTCGGATGCATCCCTTTTATTTCGATTTTATTTCGACGTCTGCTCTGTCAGCGGTCGCTCATCGCGATCCTCAGCAGTGATCGAAGACCCAAGATTAATCGATGCTTTTTCCAGTTCTAATACAAGGTTGTTAATCTGCTGCAGTTTCGCCGGGGAAACTTTTTTCGCCATGATATCCTGCGTATTTTCCAGAACTCCTGCGATCTCGCCCTGAATGTTGATTAGCCGTTCTTTCAGATTGTCAACATCTTCATCGCTTAACGCATCCTGGATAACCTGTTCCTTGCTGAGGACTTCTCCGGTTTCCAGTTCATATTCACTGTTACAGTTGACAACGATAGGATGGTAGCCGTAAACTTCTTCTGCTTTCGCTGCAAAATCCAGCTTCGATTGAGGTTCGCCGTGAACCAGGAAGATTTTCTTTGGCTCTTTCTGGAATCCACCCAGCCAGTCTAAAAGCCCTGCCTGATCTGCATGTCCCGAGAAACCTTCCAGATTATAGATCTCAGCCTGCACGGAAATTGGTTCGCCGAACAGTTTTACTTCTTTCGCCCCCTGTACCAGCAAGCGACCAAGAGTGCCTTCTGCTTGATAGCCGACAAACACGATGCTGTTTCTGCTATCCCAGAGGTTATGTTTCAAATGATGACGAATCCGCCCCGCTTCACACATGCCGCTTGCAGAAATAATGATCTTCGGTTTCTTATCCGTATTGAGCATCTGCGAATCTGCTGTATTACGAGTAAATTTCAAGTTTTTAAAATCCAATGGATGGTCGCCGTTCATAATATAATTGCGTGTTTCTTCATCAAAAACCTGTGCATTTTTCTTGAAAACTTCTGTTGCCGTTGTTGCCATCGGGCTGTCGATGTAAACATCAACAGCTCCGAGGATATTCTGATATTCCGGATGATGTTCATAGAACATGTTGAACTGATAAATCAGTTCCTGTGTCCTGCCTACCGCAAAAGACGGAATGATCACATTACCGCCTCTCTTGATCGTCTTAAGCGTGATTTCGATCAATTCATTGATGCTGGTCGCATTTTTTTCGTGGAGGCGATTTCCATATGTAGTTTCCATGATAACGTAATCAGCTTTTTTGATCTTAACCGGATCACGGAGGATCGGACGGTTTGGAACGCCCAGATCTCCTGAAAAGACAATTTTAGAAGTCTTATCCTCCTCTGTAACCCAAAGTTCGGTAATAGCAGATCCCAGAATATGTCCTGCATCGTTAAATACGATTTTAATATCCTCGTTCAGTTCTACTAGCTGGTCATATAAAACCGGTTTTACCAGCTTCAGTGCTGCTTCTGCATCCTTTACCGTATACAGAGGCTCCACCGGAGGTCTTCCTGTTCTGGCATTCTTTTTCGTCTGCCATTCTGCGTCCTTCTCATGGATGTATGCACTGTCCTTGAGCATGACTTCCAGGAGATCCGCCGTCGCATCTGTACAGTAAAT
>CAKQVC010000002.1 GCA_934277655.1 uncultured Clostridia bacterium | reverse complement strand
AAGCCGCATCGTCGCCAGAAACAGTGCCGGAAGAACTGCCAGAAGTACGGATATCACAGAAAGAATCAGGGTATATTCTACACCCTGTACAACTGCATATCCATATTTAGGCAGGAACTTGAAGTTGAAAAAGCCATAAGCCGGCATATCAACAAATAAACTTTGCCACCAATCCCAAAACATGTATAAGATTCCTTTCTCTGAAATCCAGCACCGCCCTGTGCTCCAAATCGCCCGGGCGGTGCTGGAATAATTTTATTCTTCTGCGGAAACTTCCTGCCATACATCGGCAAGAGCATTTGCATCTTCTTTAAACTCTTCGATCTTGTTTTCTTCCTTCATCTTTGCGATTGCTTCGTTAATTTTAGGAAGCAGTCCCTTCGGATCGCCTTTTGCAACAGCTACGCATACATCTGCAGAAGTTCCCAGTTCATCAAAGCTGAGTGCCACAAGGTCATCGTTGGATGCCTGATACTGCTGTGCTACAGAGCCATCTACCAGGATGGCGTCTACTTTACCATAAGAAACTTCCTTGATCAGATCCAGGACACTCTGAAGTGCAACCGCATTGACATCAGGAATTTCATTGATGATGTTCAGCTTCGTCGTTGCACTCTGTGCTCCAATCGTTTTTCCTTCGAAATCTGCATATGATTTATACTGATCCGCATTTTCTTTCTTAACAAGGAACTGCGGTGCAAGTTCTGTCAGATATGGATCTGAGAAATCAGCTGCTTCCTTTCTTTCATCGGTCGCTTCAATATCTGCAAGCACGATATCGAACTGGCCTTTATTTAATGCAGTCAGCAGATTATTGAAAGACATGTTCTCTGTCTGCAGTTCAACGCCCATGTAATCTGCGATGTACTGTGCAGTTGATACATCGATACCGCCGTATACCATATCGCCGTCATCGTTTGGATACATAAATTCAAACGGTGCATAGTCTGCGGATGTACCGAATACCAGTGTTGTCATTTCTTCTGTCTGTCCGTTAGCGGCATTGCTGTCTGTGTCTGTATCATTGCTGCCGCATGCAGTCAAGGTAAACAGTGCCATAATCAGCACCAGTGTAAGTGCTGTGATTTTCTTTAATATGTTCTTTTTCATTTTGTTTTCTCTTCTCCTTTTCAATTCGAAATTTTCTTTTTCCCTTATTTGGCAAAGGCATAAATTCTATGTCCTTGTCAAATAAGGGAGTTTATTTTTTTGATAACATGGTCGAGTATACATCATCATGAATATAAATGCAAGCCTTTTTTTGTAATTATTTCATATTTTTTATAAATATTCTTATTTTATTTGTTTTTGTTAACAAATATACGAAATGCATGCATATTTTACCGCATTTTTCTTTCATTTGTTTTTTTATTCATTATTTATGCGTATTCATTGGACGTTACGAAAATAATAGGCCGCTGACAAAATCACGATCTTATGCTATCATATCCCCATGAGTACGATTTATTTATCGCCCATAGCCGGCGGACCACTAATTGAATATCTGCAAAGCCTCGGACACCGCATACGATTCATGCAACCTGTTTCCAACGTGGCCGCTCCGGTTGCCTGCCATCCGGATATGTGTTTGTGCAAGTTGGGTACCTGCGATGAGTCTCCAGTTTTTCATGGCAATACGAAAATACTGGATTCCGAATATCCTGATGATGTCCGGTACAATGCCTGCTGCACTGGCCGATATTTTATCCACAACCTGAAATACACCGCACCAGAGCTTCTTCAGTTCTGCCATCTTATGCTTTCCGATTCAGGGGAAGCTCTGACTGCAGTTGATGTTTCTCAAGGCTATGCCAGATGCAGCATCGTTCCGGTAACTGAAACATCGATCATTACCTATGATCAAGGCATCACAAAAGCCTGCCGCAAGGCAGGCCTTGAAGTTCTTCTTATTCGTCCTGGTCATGTCCTGCTCCCCGGTTACCGGGAAGGTTTTATCGGAGGCACCTGTGGGCGCATCGGAAACCAGATTCTTTTCAATGGGGATCTGTCTGCCCATCCTGATTTCAATGCAATCCGAACCTTTATCAAAGAGAAAGGTCTTTCCTGTGTCTGGTTCGATTCCTATCCTCTTACCGATATTGGTTCCATTATCCTCGATCCTAGCGATTCACTGGACGATGATCTGCAGAATCAGTGACTACTCTCCCACTGCCGTGATCAGTGATTTTCCCACTGCCAGTCTGTATCCGGAAACGGTACAACCGGAAGCGGATCTATATCATGGCTTCCAATATGCTTTTCCATCCATACCATATCGTACCAACGTCCAAACTTATAGCCACAGCTGGTAAACCGTCCTACCAGCCGGTAGCCCACGTGTTCGTGAAATCCCATGCTGTTATTACTTGCATATTCATCCTCCTGTCCGCCGGGCGGCACCGCAATGCATGCATTTACATTCAGGACATGCTGTGCAGCTAGTGCGCTTTCCAACGCTTCATATAGCATTCTTCCCAGTCCCTGTTTTCGTTTATCCTGAGCTGTATATATCGTGACTTCTACATCCCAGTCATATGCCGCACGGGCTTTAAAAGAGGACGCATATGCATAGCCTGCAGGCTCTCCATCTACTTCTGCTACCAGATAAGGGTATTTCTGCATGAGATTTTCCATGCGTTGCACAAAATCTGAAAGATCCGGTGTTTCCCATTCAAAAGAAATTGCCGTTTTTTCCACATACGGTGCATAAATCTTCAAAAGCTTCGGTGCATCTTCCATCATCGCTCTACGAATCGTTATTTTTTTCTGACTTTCTTTCATTCTCTCGAACCGCTCCTTTCCTGTATTGTAGTTTTGCTTTAATATGTGCTGCGAGCATCTCCCTGTGTTTTTGTTATATTCTGCTCTTATTATGTACTTTCTGCAAAGGATTACTCTTTTTTTAATGCAGTAATCAGCACCTTACAAAGATTATAGGACGAAAGCAGGGCACATGCAAGGTTTTTCTCCTGTTGTTTGGTCAGGGCGTTTCCATGCACTTACGAACGGCATAACCATCATACTCAAAAAAAGCGACCTCAATGAGGTCGCTTTCGTATAAATCAAATTTCATTCGATTTCTTTCTAATTTCCAAGCAATGCCGGGGAATTATTTTGTAGTTGCATCGTATAATGCTTCTGCATTATCCCATTCAGCAATGATTTCAGGAATTACCTTGTACAGGTCTCCTACGATTGCGTAGTCAGCAACTTCCATGATCGGAGCATCAGCATCTTTGTTGATAGCTACGATGCAATCAGAGTTCTGCATACCTGCCAGGTGCTGGATAGCGCCGGAGATACCGCAAGCGAAGTAAATTTTAGGCTTAACTGTTGTACCAGTCTGACCTACCTGGTGGGAGTGATCAATCCAGCCAGCGTCTACAGCTGCTCTGGAAGCACCTACAACACCGCCAACCTTGTCAGCGAATTTCTGCATCAGTTCGAAACCGGAAGCATCGCCAAGACCACGTCCGCCGGAGCAGATGATGTCTGCATCAGTTAAGGAAACCATTTCCTTAGCGGATTTAACGATATCTTTGATGTCGATTCTGATGTCAGCAGCAGTAATTTCAGGTTTAACGTTGATGATTTCGCCTGTAGCGCCTTCCTGTCTTTCCTGTTTCTGCATTACGCCAGGTCTTACTGTGGACATCTGCGGTCTAGTCTTAGGGCAGATGATTGTAGCCATCAGGTTACCGCCGAATGCCGGACGAGTCTGCTTGATTCCTGTGGAAGGATCGTTAGGGTCTAATGTGGAAGTATCCAGAGTTGTGTTTGCCTTAGCAAATTCAATATACTTGGAAACTTTTACGTCAAGGTGAGTACAGTCAGCTGTCAGACCTGTGTTGCATCTTGCTGCAATACGAGGAGCGAAGTCACGACCGATGTGAGTAGCACCGTAAAGTACGATTTCCGGTTTGTATTCATCGATTAACTGCTTCATAACCTTAGTGTATGCGTCAGTTGTGTAGTTCTTCAGTAATGGATCCTGAACCAGGTAAACTTTTTCAGCACCATATTCGAAGCATTCCTGTGCAAGGTTTTCGATATCATCACCGATCAGTACTGCGCAGATCTGAGTATCGTCGCTGATGTCTTTTGCCAGTTTCTTGCCTTCTCCAAGTAATTCAAGAGCAACATTCTGGATCTTGCCCTGTCTCTGTTCTGCGAATACCCAAATGTGTTTGTATGCAGAAAGGTCAACTTTCTCTGCTTCCGGAGCAGCTTCGATAGCATCAAACTTACATTTAGCAATACAAGCATTACAGTTTGTACATTTACCTTCGTCAACGATTGCGAGTCTGTTTTCGATTCTCAGTGCGTCGAACGGGCAGGCTTTTGCGCAAAGGGTACAACCTTTACATTTTTCGTTTATAATTTTAATTGCCATTTTGTTCTTCCTCCTCCTTAATTAGATGATGTGCTTACCTTTAAGCTGTACTAAGAGATTCTTAGCCTGTTCGTTTTCAGTATCTCCTTCAACCTTCTGGCCAGGTGCCTTCGGTGCCGGTGTGAAGGATCTGAATACGTTTGTAGGAGAAGCTTCCAGACCTACTTTGTTCAGGTCTACTTCGATATCTTTAGCGTTCCAGATTTTGATATCCTTTTCGCCGAAGATACCTTTCATGTTCATATATCTAGGATCGTTTAATTCCTTGATTGCAGTCAGCATGCAAGGAGTCTGAAGGCCGATCAGTTCATAACCATCTTCCATCTGTCTCTTAACAGTGATGTCTTTCAGGTTGTCAGCGATCTCGAACTCTTCAACATATGTAACCTGAGGAAGGTCTAATTTTTCTGCGATCTGCGGACCTACCTGAGCAGTATCTCCGTCGATAGCCTGACGGCCAGCGAAGATCAGGTCTGCAGGACCGTTTTCTTTTTCCCATTTCTTGATAGCAGCTTCCAGCGTGTTGGAAGTAGCCCATGTATCGGAACCGCCGACAGCTCTGTCGGATACCAGGATACCTTCGTCTGCACCTTTAGCGATACATTCGAACAGAAGGTCTGTTGCCTGAGGAGGTCCCATTGAAATAACTGTAACAGTTACGTCGTCATATTTATCTTTAATTTTTAATGCTTCTTCCAGAGCGTTGTTATCATCGTGGTTAAGGATTGATGGAACACCGTCTCTGATTAATGTTCCTGTTTTAGGGTTAATTTTGATAACGTTTGTATCAGGAACCTGCTTTGCGCATACAATAATCTTAAATGCCATTTGTTTCTCCTCCTACCTTATTTCTTGAAAGTCTTTCCAGCGATTACCATTCTCTGAACTTCGGAAGTACCTTCGTAGATTTCGGTAATCTTAGCGTCTCTCATCATTCTTTCAACCGGATAATCCTTCGTGTATCCGTAACCGCCGTGGTACTGTACGCACTTAGTCGTTACAGCCATTGCAGTTTCTGCAGCATATAACTTAGCCATTGCAGCAGCTTCGCTGTAGTTCATGTGTTTATCTTTCATGTCAGCAGCTCTGTAAACTAAAAGTCTTGCAGCCTCGATTCTTGTCTTGAGATCAGCCATTTCGAACTGAAGAGCCTGGAACTGGGAAAGCTTCTTGCCGAACTGCTTTCTAGCGTTCATGTATTCTACAGTTACATCGAATGCGCCCTGAGCAATACCTAATGCCTGGGAAGCGATACCGATACGGCCGCCGTCCAGAGTGGACATAGCAACTTTGAAGCCGTCGCCAACCTGTCCCAGAAGTCTGTCTTCAGGAATTACGCAGTTCTGGAAAATAAGTTCAGTAGTGGAAGATGCGCAGATACCCATCTTGTCTTCTGTCTTACCGATGGAGAATCCTTCATCACCTTTTTCTACGATGAATGCGGAAATACCATGGTTTCCTTTTTTCTTATCAGTCATTGCCATTACAACGAATACGTCAGCATATCCACCATTTGTGATGAATACCTTAGCTCCGTTGAGGATCCACTTACCGTCAACCAGTTCAGCTCTTGTCTGCTGTCCGGATGCATCTGTACCTGCGTTAGGTTCAGTTAAACCGAAAGCACCAAGCTTCTTTCCGGAAAGAAGATCCGGCAGATATTTCATTTTCTGTTCTTCGTTGCCCCAGTTGAAGATCGGCCAGCAGCACAGGGATGTATGAGCTGAGCAGATAACGCCTGTGGATGCACAAACTCTGGATAACTCTTCTACAGTAATCGCATAGGAGATGTGGTCTCCGCCTGCACCGCCGTACTGAGTAGGGAATGGGATGCCAAGTAAGCCATACTTAGCCATCTTTTCTACAGTTTCAACCGGGAATCTATGTTCCTTGTCGATGTCTGCAGCTAACGGTTCAACTTCGTTAACGGCAAATTCTCTTACCATTTTTCTTACGAATTCTTGTTCCTTCGTTAGTTGAAAGTTCATTTAAATGCCTCCTTAAATTATTAATAACGGTCATTTTTTTAGGAAAATCAAAGACCTGTTTTTAACTTGTTATCCCGTGTTAAAGACATAACAACATACACATTTATTAAACCACTTTTTCGTCAATCTTGCAAGTGTTTTTGCTGAAATTCTCACAAAAACTCGAAAAAAATACTTACTCTCCGCTTTTGTAAACGTTTAATGGATTTTTTTACAAATTTTTTCCACTTACAGACCATGTATGCACTGGCATTTTAAACCGATAAATCTACTGTTTTTTATCTTTTTCCCCGCAAAACATCTGCTCCTGCTTTTTTCTTTTCATAGTTTTCTCAGATTCAGCTTTGTTAAAGTAGTTTTCTTCAAGGCATCAAAGCATCGTTTTTTCCAGTTCGTATGCCATAGCCTTCAGTGCTTTCTTCTCGATTCTGCTGACCTGAACCTGTGAAACTCCCAGCCGGGCTGCAATCTGTTGCTGCGTAAAGTCCTTATAGTATCGTAGTAAAATAACCTGTCTCTGCCGTACTTCCAGACCGGAAACTGCAGAAGCAAGATCCAGATGTTCTATTCGCTGCTCTTCATCATCGGATGCAAGTGCAGACGCATACCGTATATATCCGCTACCTGTATCTTTTCCGCTGCCGGCATAGCTGGCTTCAGAAGATCCATATCTGCATCTGGACGCCCCGCCTGTCCTTTCTGTCGAAACCTCCGACAGACTATGCATCGGCTTCTGTGCATCGGCTGCCTCAATCGCTTCTGCTACCTGCTCTGTGCTCATTCCTGTCATCTGTGCCAGTTCTGTCAACCTCGGCGAAGTTCCGTTCTGCATCATAAAATTTGTCTGCGCTCTCCTGACCAGTGCCGCATTTCGTTTCAGCTGACGGCTCATCTTCACTCGCCCATGATCGCGGATCTGCGACTTGATCTCTCCAGCAATAACAGGAACTGCATAAGTCGAAAAAGCCAGTCCCCGCTCCGGTTCAAAACCTCTGACTGCTTTCAGAAGACCGATATATCCAATCTGGATCAGGTCTTCCTCCTCAGCATCCGTCAGGCCTCCATAAATACGCGAAAGCCGCATTGCCACTGCTCTTGCCAGTCCCATATGCGCCGCTACTGTTTCTTCTTCCTGCTGACTTGACAGCTTTACGGCGTCTGGGTGCTCTGCCTCGACATACGTCTGAGACGAAATATTTTGCGCAGGATCTCTGCACGTCTTCCTGGCTGCATGCTCAGAACGCCTGTATTCCATCATATCCGCTCCCGCTGTCATCTTCTTCGCCGCACCCATCGCACTCATCGCACGCATCGTATGCATCGTATGTATCCAGCTTCTTTATCATGGTAACAACAGTACCTTCTCCGACCTTGGAATCCACCTTGATCTTATCCATAAAACTTTCCATGACCGTGAACCCCATTCCGGAACGTTCATCACTTGTATCCGTTGTGAACATCGGCTCCATGGCAAGGGCTATATTCCCGATCCCGATACCTTTATCTGAAATCCTGATCCTTAAAGTATCACGTGAAATCATAGAGAACTCCATCTCAACCTTGCCGCCTCCATCCGGGTATCCGTGGATCGCTGCATTACTAAATGCCTCCGAGACAGCAGTCTTGACTTCCGTAAGTTCTTCCAGTGTCGGATCCAGATCGGCTACGTAAGCTGCTGCAATGCCTCTGGCCATCCCCTGATTCTTCAGTTCTGCTTCCATCTGTACTTTTAGAACATGCTCCATCAGAAAACCTCCTTTCCCAGAAAATAAGAAACTGCTTCTTCTTTTGTGTTCCGATACTGCATCAGAGAAAAAATTCCCGCCATATTTAAAATATTTTGTACCACTGCAGAACAGCCGGAAATCACTACACTGCCGCCTTTTTCATCCAGTTTCCGGTACCGGCCCAGAACCATTCCGATACCGGAACTGTCCATATATCTGACTTTTGAAAAATCCAGTATCAGATTTTTTGTATCATATTCATTGATTTCCCGGTCAATGGCTTCTCTGACACCTGTCGCCTGATGATGATCCAGCTCGCCGAAAAGTTCCGCAGTCAGGACATCGTCAAAAATACTGAAAATCACTTCCAATTGCTTTCCTCCTTCTGTGCTCTCTGCTGTGCAGATTGCCGTCTTTGTCTCCATTATAGTCCTGCCGGGCAGACTTGTCTTTAGGAGAGTATGTCGAAAAAGCACTATTTCTGCCCGGGAAAATTTTCTGTATCAGACATCAGCTTTTTAGCAGCCTTTCAGCTTTTTCATCATTTTCTCAGTATTTACCAGGTGTTTTCTCAGTGTTTTCGCGGTGTTTGCCCGTCAGTTTCTCTCGCGGATGATATAAACCGGCCTGTGCTTCAGCTCAATATAGGACTTCTCCATATATAAACCCATGATGTACAACACGCTCATCTGCACGCCGGAAAGGATTAACATAAGCGGTATCAATATGCCTGTTTTTCCAATAGCGGCCAGAAAAATTCCAAGTCCGCCGAGGAAAACACCCAGGATTCCGGACAATTTCAGCGGTTTGGTGGAAAATGCCAACATACCCTCTGCCGCATAACGCAGAAGACTTTTCAGATTCCATTTGCTTTCTCCCGCCGCACGTTCTACGTTGTCGTAATCGATCCACAAAGTCTGGAATCCCACAAACGAAAAAATTCCTTTCATGTACCGGCTGCGTTCGCTCATTTCCAGAACCGCATCTTTCATCGCCCTGTTCATCATGCGGAAGTCCCCTTCTCCGTCTTTGTTGTCCAGTCCGGTAACAGCCTTGCATGCCTTATAAAATCCCCTGGAAAGAAACGACCTGACAGCCCCGTCTCCTTCTCTGCCTTTTCTTCTACCGCCGCAGCAGTCCCACTTACCACCGCTTTCTGCAAGGTTTTGGTACATTGTTTCCAACAGGGCCGGAGGATGCTGAAGATCGGCGTCCATGACAACAGTATAATCCCCTTCTGCTTCTTTTAAGCCCGCATACATGGCCGCCTCCTTTCCGAAATTTCTCGAAAATGATAAATACTTTACCCTATCTGATTTCTGTGCCAGTTCCTTTAAAATATCCAGGGTTTTATCCCGGCTGCCATCATCTACGAACAGAATTTGATATGTAATACCTTCTTTCTTTTCCATTTTTTCGAGTACTTTTGTTGTTTCCTCAAAAAAGCGATTAAGGCTTTCCTCTTCATTAAAACATGGCACTACCACGCTGAGTTGATCTTTTACTTTTACTTTCGCCAACTCTGTTTTCCTTTCACTTCTTTCGTTTCTTTCCCATTTCGTTTCTGTTTTCATCTTCATCATCCCCTGCTGTTAAAAATTTTCCATCTGCATGCTGCATAATTCAGCACAACGGTTACAAAACTTACCGCTATCTTGGAAACCTGCCCGGAAAATCCCACCTGATCAATCATCAGGTAAAGCAGCAGGTTTTCAGCCGCCAGCGTTGCCAGCCGCATCCCTGCGAAGTGGATAAATTCCGCAAGCCAGTCGTTCTTTGAATGAAATACCATCTTCCGGTTCATGACATAAGAGAAAAGAACAGCTCCCAGCCATGCTGCGGAATTTGCCCCCAGATAAACACCTGTCTGCCTGCTGCTCTGTCCACAGGTCGCCAGCAATACGAAATAAATCAGGTAATTGACCCCTGTTGTCATTCCGCCTGCAACCGCATATTTAATAATCCCATAAACTTCTTTTTTCGACATTTTCAATCTTTTCCCCCCTCTTTTGTTTCCAGATACCGAAATATTACCGATTATGTCCTTAGCTGCTTTTTTTGTCTGTTACTGCCTGAAGCAGTATAGCTAACAAAAAAGCAACTGCCGAAATCAGGCTTATGATCAAACCTGCGATATACCCCGGCGGCGTGAAAGAAATCTCAATCCGATGCTGTCCGCTTTTAAGCGGAAAACAAAGAAAACCATCTGCAGTTCTCTGTCCCTGCTGTTCCTGTCCGTCAACCAGGATATGGTATCCCTGCCTAAAAGGCCTGGTTGTTTCAAAGAATCCATCTGTTTTCATCGGAACAATTCCGGAAAACACGCCTCCGCTGCCGCTGTCGCATGCCATCGCCTTCGGTCTGTAAACATGGCGCAGCTCAGCAAGCTGCTTTCGGTCAACAATATGGCATTTTACATTTTTCAGGACATATTCATTGGTATTTTTCCGTATATGAAGGGGAGCCAGATCCTTTCCGCTCAGCACATAAGTAAAATGGGTATTATGATTCGGGTAGGGTGCATTACTGCCAGAAAGCTTATTCTTTACCCCATTGATCTGGATGGTGACCTCCTTGTTTCCCGTCTGCGTCAGATCAAAGGACAGAATCATAGCTTTTTCATTTTGATTCTGCTGTTCCTGCAATGTCTGTTTCTGTCCGTCCATTTCATCCGTTTTCGTAGTGCCTCGTTCCTGGCTTCCTAATACCTGATCTTCTCCCTCAGATGCTATAATCCAGTACTGATCTAACTGTACATCGGTTCTGGAAAGGCTCAGGGCTTCTGTCAGTTTTCGGATTGCTCCCTGGGAAGCTTCTGTTACACAAGATGCATAATCCTGTGAAGAAAGGAGCTTGTCCGTTCCGTAGCAAATAGGCAATGCGTCTGGATTTTCTCCGGTCACGTATCCATTACTGCGGCTGATCGGTCTGTAGCCATCCGGTAGCTGCCCCTCTTCAGCAGTCACATAACGAATCCCCATCGATGTATTGAATAAAATGTTTTTTCCCGGGACCAGTGCTACACGATTACGGGCAGGAATTGCATTGCCGGAAACATCATAGAAAAATTCTCCATACTCCTGCTGCATCATGGAGGAATACATCGATGTACGCTTCATCAATGGAAGTGCTGTGAAATTGCTCATCTTATAGCCCTCGCTGAGGATCTCCCACCGCACGCCGAAAAGAGTTTCCGGGTCTTGCTCATTGATGACGCTTTCGGCAGCAGCCGCTGCCTCTCTTACCTGGCTGAAATTAATATTTTCTTTCGCAACATAGCCGCAGGTCTGCTGAAAAGCAGTCATAAAAAGGCATGGGATCAGCAATAACCCTGCCATCCTGTGCCTGCATCCTCCTGGTTTCCCAAAACCTTTTGCAATCAGGTTTTCTGCGACGTTCCATCCGACTATCAGGACACTGTCCCAGAACATCCAACCGGAACCATCCGCTCCTTCTGCTAGCGTTGCTGCCCACGGTATCATGCAAGCCGCACCGATCCAGAGTTTCGGCTTATGTCTTCCTTCAAAAGACTCTCGAAAGATTTCTTCACAAAGCAGCGCCGTCAACACAAGAAACGGAATCAAAATTTTTCCTCTGGCATAGAGAAAGCCATTCAATACCAGACTTACTGCCGGAAGAACTGCTGCCACAAGAACAGAAACCGCAAGAAAACGTGTTTTTTTCTGTGTCAGACCGTTCAGGACGCAGTATAAAGCCAGCAACGTTACACCCATACCATAGCCGGAATATAGCATTCCCTGCAGGGAAAGATCCACGATCGAAATATCCTGCTTTGCAAACGCTCCCCCATCTTTACCACCGGATAAGATATCAAGCCCACTTGGCAGGAGCAATACTGCTCCGATTCCAATCGAAAGCACTACATAAAAAAGGAACTTCAGGAAAAAACGCCTGTTGGAAGACGGGAAAGCCCCGGCAGAGGACTTCCGCAGGCTGACATGGGCAACATACAGCATACAGACAGCAAGGCAGCTGATGGCATAATAAAAGCTGTGAAAGTATATCAATGCCAGACCTGCAGTTACAAGACCACCCTTTCCGCTCTGAGCCATTTTATCAATCCCCATCAGAGTCATTATCAAAAATGGCATGTAATTGACAAACATCAGCTGATTATGAGCGTGGTAAAAGCACGTAGCTGAAAGAAAAATAATCGTTGCTGCTGCCGCCGCTTTTTCATTCTTTCCCTGACGATATAGCCAGCGGAACATCAAGTTCGTGCCCAGCACCAGTCCTGCCAGGCTGTAACCTGCCAGGATATATTCCATACCGACGTTCGGTAGCAGACAACCCAGCAGGATATCAGGCCTCAGAAGTCCATAATAGGCGAAATCGTAAATAGACGTTCCTCCGCCCAGCTCCATGTACAGCGGTATCAGCCTGCCGGACTGCAGCATTGCCTGTCGCAGACTTTCTGCAAGGGGCAGATGCTGGCTGATCCAGTCTGATCCATATCCGAAAAAACTGCCACTCAGTAATGCCGGTCCCAGATTCAGCGCAAGGCATAAGATCGTCAGCACCAGATGCCATATACAGAGCTGTCTTCCCTGCCTCTGCATGCCTTGACCTCTTTGGTCTGGTATTTTTTCTTTTATTGTTTTCACTTATCTTCTCCTTCTTTGTCTCCTTCTTTTCGATCTCAGGCTGTATCTGCGTCTATGTTTTTCTCCCGTTCTTTCTGCGTGGAAATCGTTCAGGACAGCCGCCGCAGGTATCAGGCTGCTAACATTCTCTGCATCACAACAAAACCCATTCTAAGACGCTTATCTTAAAATGGGCTTCATATTTTTCTTATGTAATTCTTAAAGCTTTCTTAAGAGATAGCACTGCAGTTCCTTACGGTTTCTGAGGCAATCGTTTCCGATCCGCTCCCTCCGTCATCAGCAGGAAAGCTAATCCTGACCTTAAACTGATCACAGTCAAGCTTAATGTCCAGGCTTCCTCCCAGTGCCGCTGTATAGGTACTGACGATCGCCAGTCCAAGACCATTTCCATCACTGCTCCGCGCCTTGTCTCCCCGTGCAAATCGTTCGACAATATCGTCTTTTTCAAAGTCTATGGGATAACCGGATGTGTTGGTTATCTCAAAGCAGATCTGCCGTCTTTCCCTCGTTGGTGATGCCACCGTCGATACAGTTTCTGTCACAAAAGTCCGGATAAAAACACGCGTATTTTTTGCTGCATATTTCAGTGCATTCTCGATCAGGTTCTGACAAATGCGATATAAATACGCATTGTCTGTCATCAGGTAATCCGGCTTTGCATCGAGTCTTACAACAAAGGTTAGATCAGCTGCATCGATTTGATCCTTCATATCAGCTAGAATCTGTTCCAGCAAAGTGTTGAAGCTAAGCCTTTCCTGATGCAACTCGATATTCCCGCTGCTGGCTTTTGCAAGGGAAAACAAACTGCTGATCATTTCCTTTAGTTTTTCGGCACGGCTTGCGATAACCTCAACATAATCGCGTGCAACATCGCCGAGTTCCTCTTTTTTGAGCAGCTCGATATAGCCGACCATCGAGGTCAGCGGCGTCTTGAGGTCATGCGAAACGTTGGAAATCAGATCAACCTTGAGCTGCTCACTTTTAGCCGCCTTTTCCATGCTTTCCTTTTCGACCTGCAGCGCCCTCGCCACCCGCGTGCGATTCAGCTCTTTGAGTCCTGCGACAAACGCGTCCAGTTTGGCTTTCATAAAGCGTTTCAAAGTCATCGACAGCGCCAGATACTGCAGCAGAACCGTAAAAAGCAATAGATAAAAATACGCGTAGTTCGGCAGATACCAGATGCCATCCGTTACCTTTTTGATGATGAGGAATACGGCAACTCCCGCCAAAGCGGCACCGGCGATGTACAGCAGCCCCTTTCCCTGCTCCTGACTGCGTGCGGACCATATCTCATAAAAGTCTTCGTCAAGCGTTTCCCATGCCGCATAGTGCTTTTGCAAATGGCAGGCAAACCACCGGGAAAGCGCTGCCGCCCCGATCAGATTCATCGCCAGCCCAAAGCTCCAGACGATGCGAGTGTTCATCCGGCGATAGTTGAAAGCCAGCAACAGAAACAACGCCAAGGCGAGCAGCGCCAAAACTCCGGTCAGAATCTGCTCCCGATGTGCTTTCCAAAACACACAGATGCTATTTTTCATGTTTTTCCATTTTGTACCCAATGCCCCACACCACCTTTATATACCTTGGATTTTTCGGATCAATTTCAATTTTTTCACGGATGTGGCGGATATGTACCATGACCGTGTTCTCTACTGAAAAATCTGCATTCTCGTTCCATACGTTTTCATAAATCTGTTCCGCCGAAAACACCTGTCCGATGTGCCGCATCAGCAATTCTGTGATCTTATATTCCGTTGCCGTCAGATGGACAGTTTCACCATCGATCAGCAGTAATTTCTGCCGGGTATCCAGCACCAGGCTGCCATTGATGATTTCATCAGGATTCTTGTTTTTCTCCGGTGTGCTGCCACCATAAGCCCGGTAACGTCTAAGCTGTGCCTGCACTCTGGCCAGCAGTTCCGCCGGATTGTATGGTTTCTCGACATAGTCATCAGCGCCCAGCATCAGACCGGAAACCTTGTCGCTTTCTTCCGTCTTGGCAGACAGTATGATCGCCGGTATGTTATGCCGTTCTCGTATTTTCATCAGTGTCGAAAGCCCGTTCAGCCGTGGCATCATTACATCCAGCAAAATAAGATCAGGTCGAGATCTCTCCAGTACTTCCAATGCTTCCATTCCGTCATATGCCGTCAGTATATCGTATCCCTCAATCGCAAGTAGCTTACCCAGCGAATCTACGATTTCCCGATTGTCATCGACGATCAATATGGTTCCTTTCATTTCTGACATTTCTTTCTGTATATTGCCATTACCGCATAACCCGGTTATCTGCAATACCTCTTCTTCCTTTCTATCAACCTTTCATGCAGAAAGCATACCATAACCTTCCGAGATTCTCCGGTGGTTTTTCTTAAAAAATTCTTAATTTCCATTTATGCATGGTGCATTGCGCTTGAGCAGCCGTTTCTCCGTATGGAAACTACTTTTCGATGGCTTTCGTAAGGATCCAGTCTCTCCAGTCCTTGTAATATTTCCCTAGGACATGGGTGTTATCGCTGGTACATTCCGCTTTTAGGTTGCCGTCTTCATCATCAAAGATTTCATTGACATCGATATAGAAGATTTCTTTGTTGTCTGCAAGTTCTGAAACTTTGCGGTTAAAATGATTGATCCTCTTGTTATTAAAGTATTTGTCAGAGTCGGATCGTTCCTTGGCTACATGAAGATTTCCTTCGATAAACAAAAGAGCGTCCGGCTGCTGCTCGTGGATCCACTGTGCCAGTTCCTTGTACTTTTTTATCGTATTTTTCTGGTTATATCCCAGTTCGTTGATTCCGATCATCAAGTATATTTTTCCATATTTTTTCTGTTTCAACAGGCTTTTCAGGGATACTGTCCCTATGTCTTTTACCTTCGCTTTCGTATCGTATATGTTATACACACTCATACCTGTATCGCAGAAAAACGATGCGTTCGACATTTTACCATATTCCTTCATGCCTACCGTTCTGGAATCGCCAATGAACAATGCGTCATCAAGATAGGACTTCTCTGCCGTCACAAAATCTGCCGCTTCCGGGTCTACTGCTGGCTTTTCGGGTTTTTTTCCGTTTTTCTTTTCATCGCTTTTTTTACTGCCGGTCTGGCTATCACTATTCTTGCTGTCTTTGACCGTCTGTAGCTTACTGTCGTTGGCATCGTTCTGATTTTTATCATCAATGGCAACGTTGCTGTCTTCCTTTTCATCACTCGTGTCCAGCTGTTCCTGCTGCGGACTTCCATCCTCCACTGCATTTTTTGCAAGTGGTTCTACGATCAGAACCTTTACGGACACCACTGCAAACAAGATCAGGCAGGATGCCATAATTAATATTGTAAATGAATATTTTCCCAAGTTTTTCATTTTATCCCCTCTTGTAACCAATTATTAAAATTCTTGTTTCCATCCTTCTTTTCGGTATTTTCTCTGATAATTTGGTATTCTCTTCGATAAAATAGATTTTGCTTCTCCGTCCATGGCATTGCCTGCTAAAATCTAAAATACATAAACGGATCGCTCAGTCCCAGATATATAAGATATACGGATGCCCAGAACAGGAAGAACAGAACCACCGATCCCAGAAGTGTGTCCTGCACCCTGCTGAAGATCCGCTTCGGCAGTGATGTGCAGAAAATCAGGCAGACCAGCATCAGTATCCCATACGTACCTGTAAATTTTGCGAAGTCGCCTGCATAGACTGTATCACTTCCAGTTCCCAGAACGTCCACCAACCGGGTAACATAGACTCCTAGTTGTCCAATATCGGTAATGGCGAAGATCATCCAGCTCAGCGGGATCAAAAAGAGCATGTACAGATGTCCCAATACCGGCCGAGCATCCAGTTTCTTTTTCAGTCCTGCCTTTTCAACTGCGATAACTGCAAACAGAAACACACCCCACAGGATAAAGTTCCATCCGGCGCCATGCCAGATCCCGGTCAGAAGCCACACGATAAACAGATTCAGATAGACCCTTGGAACTGCTTTCCTGTTTCCTCCCAACGGGATGTAGACATAATCGCGGAACCAGCTTCCCAGCGTCATATGCCACCTTCGCCAGAACTCGGTCATAGATAGTGATTCATATGGATGGCTAAAGTTATCTGGTGTCTCAAATCCCATCATCGTTCCGATTCCTGTCGCCATCAGCGTATAGCCATAAAAGTCAAAATACAGTTGGAAACTGTAAGCAAAGATCCCCATCCAGGCAACCGGTGCTGAAATGCTGTCAAATCCAATGGTCTGAATATCCGTCCAGCAGCTGCCGATGCGGTCTGCAAGGAGCATTTTCATTCCAAGTCCGATGGTAAACTGCTTCAGTCCTGCATCCAATCCCGCAAACGATATATGCCGATGCGTCAGCCTTTCCTGCATCTGGCTGTATCTCTCGATCGGTCCGGAAATCAGCTGCGGGAACATGGTTAAATACACACCATAGTTGACAAACGATGTTTCCGCTTCAATTTTCTTCTGATACACATCTGCCAGATAGGAGATGTTCTTAAACGTATAGAAACTGATCCCCAGCGGCATTATGAGATTCCACGGCTGAGGCAGGTTCGTACTTCCCTGCATTTTTGCAAAAGCTGCTATGTTTTCAATGATAAAATCCGAGTATTTGAACATGCAGAGCCATGCCAGATTATACAGGATTCCGATTAAAAAAATAATTTTATGTTTTTTTCCATGTCGTGCGGACAGAATCTTCCCGATTAGAAAATTAACAATGACGGACAAAAAAAGCAATAAGATATACTGTGGTTTCGCAATCGTACCCACACCATAAAATACCATGCTCGCCGCAAAGATCCAGGCGTTTTTCCATTCGCTGGATATTATAAAATAGACTGCCAGAAAAATTGGCAGAAACAGAAAAATAAATTGTAAACTGCTAAATACCATTTCTCAAATTATACCCCTGAAATTTCCTTTCTTCACCTGCTTATAATCATTCTTTTTTTCATCCCCTGTGTAAATCCAACTTTTCCCTCTCGACACAGTGGATTTTGCCTATTCATATTATCACAGTTTCGACATATTTTATAGTAGTATTTTGCAAAAATTTAAAAGAAATTTAAGTATTCGTTTCTGCCGTTTGCTGAAGACAGGACCCTTCTTCATCATTTTTATGTTCTTACTGTGGCATGATATTTACGATTTCCTGTGATTGGACAGCTGCTTCGATCAATGCCTCTACGTCTAGCTTCCTTTCCGATTCCAAGATCCGTTCCAGTTTCGGCTTGGTTGTCGGATGTTTCGGAAGGAACACTGTGCAGCAGTCTTCATACGGCTGGATGGATGTTTCAAACGTACCGATTTCCTCTGCCTTTGCCATAATATCCACTTTATCCATTGCGATGAGTGGACGCATAACAGGCAGATCCACACTGGCATCCGTCACAACCAGCGCTTCTGCTGTCTGGCTTGCAACCTGTCCCAGATTTTCTCCCGTAATCAGCATCATACAGCCTGTGTCTTTTGCGATTCTTTCTGCAATACGCATCATGAAGCGGCGCACCAGGATCGTTGTTTCCTCTTCCGGACAATTCGTTACGATAGCTTCCTGGATCGGCAGCAGGTTGATCACATGCATCTTGAATCTTCCGCAATATGTCGATACAATCCTTGCAAGATCTTCTACTTTTTCCTGCGCACGCTGGCTCGTGTATGGATAAGAATGGAAGTGCACAGCTTCGATCAGCATTCCACGCTTTGCCATCATCCACGTTGCTACCGGACTGTCAATGCCACCGGAGAGCAACGTCAGACCTTTTCCGTTTGTTCCCAGCGGAAGTCCTCCGAATCCCGGGATCTTCCCTTCATAAATATATGATCGATCATGACGCACATCTACATGAAGCAGTACATCCGGATTATGAACATCGACTTTCAGAACCTTACATCCGATCAGCACCTTCGCTCCGATGATTCTTCCGATCTCCGGTGATTTTACCGGGAAAGTTTTATCTGCACGCTTGCCCTCAACCTTAAACGTATGGATGCCTCTCTTTTCGATCAAATCCAACATATATTTTACGGCTTCTTCGCCGATAGCATCCATATCCGACGGTGCTTCCACTGCTTTGCTAATGGATGCAACGCCAAAAACTTTAGAAATTTCCTTGATAATGGCATCAATGTCAAGTTCCTTATCTGCTCTGACAAAAATCAGCCCTTCACTTCTTTTTACATCAACACCCTGAAAACTTTTCAGATTATTTTTAATCCTATCTACCAGCATCCGTTCGAAATACGGCTTGTTCATGCCTTTAAGCGCCACTTCGCCGCATCTGACGATGAGAATATTCTTTTCATTCATAGCTTTCTCTTCTGTTCCTTTCTGTTGAGCATTTTCTTTTACTCTTCCCGATTTTCCTGTATTCAAGACAACAGTATGTTGAATGGAATCAAGGATTTTCATACATACATATCACTCATGAATGAGTGGCACTGCCAAGACACTTTTGTCGTTGTTTTCTATATGATAAAATTAACGGAAGCTTCCCAGTCTGCGAAATCGCTGCACTGCAGTTTTAACTTTTTCCAGCACATATTCCATTTCTTCCTGTGTGTTGAACTGGCTGAAGCTGAAACGTATCGCTCCCTCAATTTCTTTTGGTTTCAATCCCATCGCATTCAGCACATGAGATCCTTTCGATGATGCATGATTGGACGAGCAGGCTGATCCTGTCGATACGAAAATCCCGTCCTGTTCCAATGTATGGAGGATAACCTCTCCCCGTGTACCGAAGAAGGACACATTTAAAACAGAAGGGCAAGCTGTTTCATCTTCCAGACTGTTGATCCGGATGTCTTTGATTTCACTGCGGATACCATCCAGTAAAAAACTTCTTGCTTTCGACATGGTCTCCTGTCTTGCCGCAAAATCTTCTGATGCCAGTCGTGCTGCTGTGCCGAAGCCTGCGATTCCCGGCGTATTCTCCGTACCGGAACGCATATGCCTTTCCTGTCCTCCTCCCAGCAAAAATGCCGGAAGATTCTTTCCTTTTTTTATATAAAGAGCGCCCATTCCCTTCGGCCCATGTATTTTATGTGCACTTACCGAAAGAAAATCCACCCCTCTGTAATTGCCCTGCAGGCTGAGGGGAATCTTCCCGAAGGCCTGTACAATATCACTGTGAAGCCATATATCCGTTCCGTGTGTGCGGTTATATTCTTCTTTCCACGCGGCGATTTCCGGAATCGGCATGATGGTTCCGGTCTCATTATTAACACCCATAACCGAAATCAAGATTGTATCGTCATTAACCGCCTCTTTTAAAGCATCCAGATTCAGATGACACTTATCGTCAACATTCAGATAGATAACTTCATATCCCATGGACTCCAACTTCCTTGCCGGTTCTAAAATAGCCGGATGCTCGACTGCTGTTGTGATAATCCGCTTTCCTGTACGTTTTTTTGCCTGTGCTGCTCCCATCAAGACGGTATTATCGGACTCAGTACCACAAGAAGTAAAGAAAATTTCTTCTTCTGCAGCTCCTAAAGCTGCCGCTACATTCTTTCTTGCTTCCCTGACTTCCTTTTCAGCTTTGAGACCAAGGCTGTGAAGGGAAGATGGGTTGCCGAAGTTGTCCTCCATAACGCGCATCATCGTCTGCGTCACTTCTTCATATTGTTTCGTTGTTGCACTGTTATCAAGATAAACCTGCATATTCTCCCTCTTCTTCCTGTCCATTCTTTCCTGTAAAGACATTCATCCATTTTTTGCTGAAATATCGGTAGTAGCAAATGATAATTTTTAAGAAATCTGCGGTTGCAACGACTGCCATCGCCCAATGAAGCGGCAGATTGAAAACAAGTACACTGATATATGCCAGCGGAACCTGCAGACCCATATTGCATGCCACATCTACATACATGCAGAATAGGGTATCGCCACCCGGTCTGAAAATTGCACATATCATCATGTAGGAAAGCATCTTCGGTGTCAATGCCACTGCATAGATGAGAAGTGCTTTCATCAGCATAGATGTGGTCTCCGGATTAAAATTATAAATTGATGCGATCGGTGTCCGGAGCAGTACGATCGCTGCCGTCATGATGACATTTAGCCCCCAGGTAACTTTTAATATATTTCTGCTGTACTGATAAGTCAGTTTTTTCTTTCCCTGACCAAGCACTTCGCCCAGAAGCACGGCGGATGCATTTCCCAGTCCGAAATATACTGTCTGGAAAAAGTCTGTAACTGTTACTGCAACCTGCGAAACCGCAAACGCAGATGCACTGATCTTACCGTATGCCGCAAAGATGCAGGCTACCGATACTGCCCACAGCCCTTCGGTTATGATAACCGGTATCGCCGTTTTCATAACTCTCATAAAAAGCTCGCGGGAATAAGAAAAAAGTTCACTGAACTTTGCTTTCAGCGGATACTCGTTGCGTAAATAAACAGACAGATACATGGCAATGCATTCGCAGATCCTGGCAATCAGTGTTGCAATTGCTGCACCTTTGACTCCCATCTGCGGGAATCCGCATTTGCCGTAAATCAGCAGCCAGTTAAAGATGATATTGGTCAAAATTGCACATCCGTTGATGATCGTCGGTATCTTTACATCCTGAATAGCTCTGGAATTATAGGAAACAACAAACGTCAATCCTGCGAAAATATAGGAGAAGCAGGCGATACGCAGATATTCTGTTCCCAGCTGTATAACTTCACTGTCACCTGCAAACAGCTGGATTAAATCCGGTGTCATCAGGTAAACGAACAAAATAGTGGGCAGCGACAATGCAATACAGATGGTAAAATCAATTCCGATGATCTTTCGCAGGCTTGCCAGATCACGGATTCCCCAGAACTGAACTGCATAAACGGCTGCTCCGCTGAAAACACCAAACAGAACAACTCCGAAGATAAAGTATATCTGATTCGCCGCACCTACAGCAGCCAGCGCATTTTCCCCTACTTTTCCAACCATGATAGTATCTGCCAGATTCAGTGTTACCGCAATGACCTGCTGAATGATCATCGGAATGCCGACTGCTGCAAGTTTCCGATAGAACTGGCTGTTTACTTCTCTTAAAGTATATCTGTCTGTCACCTTTTCCCCTTCCTTTCTACTTTTCTTATATACACATATACGCAACAAATGGAGGCAGTTACTTCCGCCTCCAGTTTTGTTTTTTACTTCTTCTGCTTCTGATCTCGTTTCACGCAGGAAATGAAA
Source organism: uncultured Clostridia bacterium (assembly GCA_934277655.1). Lineage (GTDB taxonomy): Bacteria > Bacillota > Clostridia > Peptostreptococcales > Anaerovoracaceae > CAG-238. The sequence continues at coordinate 2,557 of CAKQVC010000002.1, read as the reverse complement.
ACACGCTTTCTTTACTTCGCATAGTCAATGGCTCTTGTTTCTCTGACAACATTGACCTTGATCTGCCCTGGATATTCCAGCTCAGATTCAATTTTCTTGGAAATTTCTCTTGCCAGAAATACAATTTCTTCATCGTTAACCTCTTCCGGTTTGGCGATGATACGAATTTCACGTCCAGCCTGGATCGCAAAGGACTTTTCAACGCCCGGAGTGGTATTGGCAATTTCTTCGAGTTTTTCCAGTCTCTTAATATATGCGTCCAGAGTTTCTCTTCTTGCACCAGGTCTTGCTGCCGAAAGTGCATCTGCGGCAGCAATCAGAACTGCTTCCATGCTCTTCGGTTCATAGTCGCCATGATGCGCTGCCATACCATTGATAACCGCTTCGGATTCTTTATATCTTCTCAGGATTTCAATACCGATGTCTACATGCGTACCCTCAAATTCATGGTCAAGAGCCTTACCGATATCATGAAGCAGACCGGCTCTCTTGGCAAGTTTTACATCCAGTCCCAGTTCTCCTGCCATCAGACCTGCCAGATGTGCAACTTCGATCGAATGTTTTAGTACATTCTGCCCGTAGGATGTTCTGTATTTCAGACGACCGAGGATCTTGACAAGCTCCGGATGCAGGTTGTGAATGCCAACTTCGAATGTTGCCTGTTCGCCCTCTTCTTTAATGATGGCATTTACTTCTTTTGTCGCCTTTTCCACCATTTCTTCAATTCTTGCCGGATGGATACGACCATCAACAATCAGCTTTTCGAGAGCAATTCTTGCAATTTCCCTTCTGATCGGGTCAAATCCGGATAAAATAACAGCTTCCGGCGTATCGTCGATGATAAGATCCACACCGGTCAAGGTTTCGATTGCCCTGATATTCCTGCCTTCACGTCCGATGATGCGCCCCTTCATTTCATCACTTGGCAGAGATACCACAGACACTGTGCTTTCTGCTACATGATCTGCCGCACATCTCTGGATTGCTCCCGTGATAATGTACTTTGCTTTCTTGTCCGCTTCTTCCTTCGCTTTGGACTCGATTTCTTTGATCATGATAGATGCTTCATGTCTGACATCTTTTTCTGTGTTTGCCAGCAGGATCGACTTTGCTTCATCCACCGTATATCCGGAAATTCTCTCCAGTTCTTCTGTCTGTTTTGCAATAACGTTTTCAAGATCTTTCTTCTTATTTACGATGGATTGTTCTGTTCTTGTAATGCTTTCTTCTTTTTTCTCAATGTTCTCGATTTTTCTGTCTAAAGATTCTTCTTTCTGAATCAGACGTCTTTCGGAACGCTGAATTTCACTTCTTCTTTCTCTTGCATCTCTTTCGGCTTCACTCCGCACTCTGTGTGCTTCTTCCTTGGCCTCCAGGATTGCCTCTTTTTTCAAATTTTCGGATCTGTTTTCTGCATCCAGAATCAGATTTTTTGCTTTCTGTTCTGCACTGCCTATTGCTTTTTCGCCTACATTTTTGCGGTATATATATCCGATTAACGCACCCACTGCAAGTGCAAGGATTGCAATCAAAATATTTATTACAATTGGACTCATTACAGCACCTCCTTCATCTTCATTTTCTTTTCACTTCATTTCATCTCAATTTCACCGAAAATCCCTTTCGAAGGGTTTTCACTTCGGAAAACCTGCTGTCGCAGGTTTTCCCTATGCAATAAATAATCCCGGCAAAAGCTGTGCCGAAATTCATCGTAATTTATTACATCGTAATATGCTGCACACGCATATTCCTTTCGTAACCGGAAATCATATTTCTGTCATATTTTCATCACAGAACTTACTTTCCTAAAAATTAAAATGCATTACATAATTAAACCTTGATATATTCGTACAATCTATATTATAATGTTTAAGTCAACAAAATGTCAAGATAGAGAAAGGTAAGAAATGAACAAAATATTAAATCCATTGGAAAATGTGGACAAATATATACTGATAGCCGTCGGTCTTCTCGGCTGCATCAGCCTGCTTATGTTGGAAAGTACCGTTTACGATAACGGTCTGGTACTGGCCCGCCCGGTTCTGGTTCAAGCGATCGCTTATGCACTTGGCTTTGCGATTCTGCTTTTTTTGCAGAAAATTGATTACCGCTTTTTTATCGGTCTTGAAAAATTCCTGTATATTGCAGCGATTCTCCTGCTTTTGACTGTATACATTCCGGGACTGGGTGAAGAACAATACGGATCTCGTGCATGGATCAATCTGGGTGTAACAACCCTGCAGCCTTCCGAATTTGTAAAAATTCTGTTTGTGCTGATCATGGCCGGATATTTGTCCGAACACCGTGAAGAACTGACCCGCTTTACCGGCGTATTTAAGGCATTTTTAGTTGCTGCACCGATCATTGCTATTGTTCTGAAAGAAGACCTTGGGAGTGCCCTGGTATTCATCGTCATGTGGATCTTCATGGTATTCTTCGCGGGCATAGACTACAAACTGTATTTTCAATGTGCGCTGGCAGGTCTTGCTGCAATTCCTATCATTTACAAGCTTCTGGACGCTTATCAGAAAGAAAGGATTGAAGCCTTTCTGCATCC
>CAKQVC010000001.1 GCA_934277655.1 uncultured Clostridia bacterium | reverse complement strand
CTCTTTTCCAAGCTTTTCAAAATCAGCCCCTTTGTTGATTACAAACCATTTTTCCATGTAACACCTGCTGCCTGTTTCTATCGTTTTTTCTAATGTAAATTACTTCTTTTCTTCCTTTTTGCCTTCCTGAATCTGGCGGATTGCCTCGCGTACCGCCGCCTCCTCTTCCTCTTTTGCAATTCTTCTTGCGATCTTTACGGTTCTTGCAACATCACAAATTAAAATCACCGCCAGCGGAATCAATATCACCGGAATAAAAATAAGAGGATTCGCCAGAAGTCTTGCCAGTTTTCCCATCACATAAGAAGAAAAGCATACGGTTCCGATCAGATACACAGAACTTGCTTCGTAGGAGTCTGCCACATTGTTGGCATCACCTTTTGTCGTGTAATAATAAATACCATCCTCCTCCCGGATGGACAGGACACGGTGTGTGTTTACCGCCCCCTCCAATGCCGGATTGGAAGAATAAAAGGAAATAATATCTCCCTCTTTCACCTCTGCCGGCTCCGTCTTTCGCACGACAATGAGTGTGTCTGTTTCTAACGTTGGTGCCATACTTCCCGTCACAACCCGAAGCACTGTATAACCACCGATCTGCGGCACTTTTCCGGGTGCCGTCATGATCACAAGAAAGAGAATGAAAATGGCACCAATGATAATTCCAATGGAAATGATATTTACCAGTGTTAACCAAACTTTTTTCATCTTCTGCTACTTTTCTTCCTCATTCTTACGTGTTTTGCGTCTCTTAAATGGACGGAATCCGCTGCGTTCCTGACGGTTTTCTTCTGCTTTTACAGCATTCTGTTCTTCTGCAGCTGCCTTTTCCTTTTCAAGTGCTCTTACTTTCCGCTCGGATCTTCTTAAATCATCTTTTACTTTTTCGAGTTCTTCCGCCATTTTCTTATATTTCTCAAGGGCTTTTCCGGCTTCCTTTGCTGCACTCTCCCGTGTTTCCCGCTCAAGCTTCATCTGCGCTTCGGCTTCTGTCTGCACTTCTCTCAGTTTCTGTGCGGATTTCTCCTGTGCATCTCTAAGCTGCTGTGCAGCATTTATCTGCACTTCATTCATCTGTGCCTCCGCCTGTTTCTTCACTTCTTCTAACTGCTGTCTGTGCACTGTCTCTATCTCTTCGGCTCTGCTCTGTGCCACGTCTAATTTCTCCTGCATCTCATTTTGCACTCTGCTCACAGACTGCTCGGCTTCGTCCTCAGCCATCCGCACACGCTCATCAGCTTCTTCTCTGGCAGTCTGAATCTCCTGTGCTGCTTTTTCCTGCACTGCAGCAAGTTCTTCCGCCGCCTTCGCCTGCACTTCCTCTTTTGAGGTGCGTTCTGCCTCAAGCTGTGCTTCCATGGCACTCTTTTCGTCCTCAACCTGCTGCTTCATCTCTTCTAACATTTCAATCTGCTGGTTCAGGGAATCTAACTGCCACTCCATATCTGACAGATTATTTTCCAGTTCCTCACAGCGCTCTGTCTGCTCTTTTAACTTTGCTTCCGCTTCAAGCTGTGCTTCTGTCACTTCCTCTACAAATACCTGACGGATCTCCACGTCCTCGATATTGCAGTCATCCACAATTTCTTCCTGAATCTTTTTCACAAACTTTGGTTTCATCGGTTTGCGCTTTTTGGTGGCAATCTCCGTCATTTTTCTTGGATCTGATTCCAAAAGGCTCTTAAACACCGTGTAATTGGTAATCATATTAATATACATCTGCACCAGATACTCTTCATCAAACTCCAATGCCGTATCCTGTGCCTCAATGGTATATCCGACTTCGTCATAATTCTCAATAAACTGCCACAGCTTATAACAGGTTCTGTAATCCGGATCTTTCATCATCAGGTTGGTCCGCTGGATCGGGCTGTGCACCCTGGCACATCCACTCATAATATCACAGAACGCACTGCTTCTTAATGTTCTTGACATACGGCGCACACGGTCGATCCGTTTGAAGACATCCATATTATCCGTGTCATTTTCCACATAACTCTGACGGTTTTTGATCGTCATCTCCACTTTATAGGAGATTTCCTCATATGCATCATCCACTTTGCTCTCCATGCTCATGGTATTGCAGGTTTCATCCCCCGTAGACCAGAAGATGACATCCGTACGTTTATCTACGAATGTAAACAGACGTTGAATGAGGTGATAGACAAAACGGTTTTCATACAGATCAAAGCTTTCCTCGGTCGTCACATTTAACACATGTGTCGGCTGAATTTCTCCTGCCGGATTCATATTGATAAACTGTGTGTTCTGGCTTAAATGTCTCACGCTCTCAGACGTGATCTTCTTTGCCAGTGCCACCGGAACAACCTCCTCCGTTGTCGCAATAAACCGCCGTGGCTTATCCACGATGTTAAAAATCGCCTGAACCCCTTCCTCCACAACGGTCAGCCAGCGTTCATCCACCACTTTATGTAAAATTCTGTTTTTCTGCTGCAGCGTATTGTTTCCCGCCTGCACCATCTCATACAGATACTGGAAATACCGGTCGTTTTCCAGCGTCCGCTCCACTCGGTTTGTATACTTCGAATATAAATCATTGATCGTATTCGCCATTTTTCTCTAGCTCCCTGCTCTTAATACAAGTTCTGGATTCTTCTTAAGTACGCCTTGCTGTCCTGCATACCGGATTTTCCAAACGTTTTATCAATGTAATTAATCAGCCCCGTGATCTCATCGCGCACAAAGCTGACATTCATACTCTCAAACTTCTTTAACACTTTACGGGCAATGATGTAGTCCATGCCTCCTAATTCCGTGCCGCCACAGGCAACATACACCGGAATAAAATCATGTAACTGTTTCACAATACGGTTACCAAAAGAGAGTTTGAAACGTGTAATGAGGTATTCATCCAGCTTCTGCATTTTTTCTAACAGCTCTTCGCTGATCGGATAATCCTCTTTTGCCTGTAAAAACATTGCCTGCAGATGCTCCGCTGTGACAAAACATTTCGGTTCCGGCTCGCACTCAAACGCATCCGCCCTCTCATTTAACTCGATCGGCATTGCACGGTCATAAACTTTATCCGTGATGGTAAAAGTGGAATCATCATTGTTGGCAGTTCCGATAAACCATGTGGAATAGGAAACCTGGATTTTTCCATCGTGAAGCAGTTCCGGATCTCCCTCCCACTCGGTCGGTACAAGATCTAAAATCCATTCATCTTTGCTTGGCATCTCGAGTACGGAAAGCATCTCTGCAAAATAATACTCAATACGCGCAAGGTTCATCTCATCTAACACGATAAGCGTCGGATCTTTCCTGTAGTTTGCCTCATATAACGCACGCAGAAACTCTGTCTCATTAAAACGTTTCGAAAATTCATTAAAGTATCCCAGAAGCTCTGTCCTGTCACGGAAAGACGGCTGAACAGAGATAATCGTTGCCGGGTTGTCCATATATCGGCTGAATGAGTATGGTAAACTCGTTTTACCGGTACCGGAAATACCCTCTAAGATCAGCAGTTTACTTGACGCCATACCTGCAATAAATCTGCGCACGATCTCCGGTGTGTAATATAAATGCATCTGGCTTGCCGCAAATTTACGATAACCCTCCGTAAATTCTTCCAGTGTGATCTCATTATTATATGCCGGGAAATCATAGTTCCTATATCTGTCATCCACAAGCGTAAGCTTTGGAAAACGATGTCCGGTAAAAGCTGTCTTTGCCTCGGAGACAACTGCCTGAATGACCGGGGCTTTTGTTGCATCGAGTGTTCCATCCTCATTGTACTGCGGTGCCGGCATTGCGGCTGCTACTGCACTGCCCACAGCTGTTGCACTGCCTTCTGCCACCGGAATCCATGCATCTGCAGCTGTAGCTGCACCTTTTGCTGTCACATTTCCTCCTGAAGTCACATTCTCAACAGTCGGAATCTTATCGTCTGTCAGTGCAGACGCGCCCATATATGGGATACGCTCTGTTCCTCCCATTGCATTTACTTTCAGCGCAAGAATACTGTTTTTCTCATCTATTAAGGAAAGCACCTGTTTGTTCAGTCTTCCGATCTCTTTATACAGTGCCACATTGTCCGTCTTGTCCGCCTTTAACTGATGGCGCAGGATCATCCGTCTGATGATCAGAATGATCAAAAGAACCGGAATTGCGATCAGTATCAGCATCAAAAGGATTGCCAGAATCTTTGCAAAAATATTTAATGTTGGAAAATACGTTGTAAAGATCAGAAAATAATCTGCCCAGCCTGTGATAAGCAGCTTTAAAAATGCCGCCAACCATACCACAATGTTGTAGATTACCTGGGAAATCAGTTCATATGCAAACTTTAGAAATTCACTCACGTCTGTTATTCCTCCCCGCTTTATTTTACCGCCTCATTCTGCTTTTCTTCGTCTGTACCGCTCTTTGCCATCTCTGCCTCTGCCGCTTCCCTTGCCTTCAGCTTTGCAAGTTCCACCTCTTTTGCCGTCTCAATGGCGACTTCTTTTTTCAGGCGGATACTGATCATGATCAGATGATAAACCTGATAAATAAAGAATACCAGCATTGGAAGAACGATCACAACTAAAAATCCGACACTGCTGGAAATGAAATCCATCACTTTTCCGGCACCTTTGATGTGTCCGACATACTTACCGACGATGTCTCCGTCCGAGATCACATGAGTATCTGTGATTCCCTGGTTGTTATCACCAATGGTCGTATAACTTCTGATCGCACCTGTGCCCTCGATACTCTCAATGCGGTGTGTATTGAGCGCATACTGGTTTTCAATGATCGTGTGGAAACAGATAATGTCTCCCTCTTTTAACGTTGTTGTATCACAGGTATGAATAAAAATAAGGTCACCTGCTGCAAACGTTGGCTGCATGGAATCCGATTTGACAACCAGCGGGGTATATCCAAACAGATTTGACACATGCTGGTCATCTTTTGTCGCCATTGTGGTAAACGCATACAGTGCCGCCACCAGAATGACGATCCACAAAATCGCGCTTAATATAATTGTTCCTATTCGTTTTACTGCTTTCATCTTCATTCTCCCTTATATTTCTCATTCTCTATTCCTGTGAAAATGGTTTTCCATCCAGATCCGTTCCGTTAAAACGAAGCCTGATCTCGTAATCCGCATTCCGCAATGCGTCCGTACATGCCGGATCCGTTCCTTCCAGCCAGATATGCACCTGTACTTCCTTGTCTTCTTCTTTTTTCAGCGAAAATAAAAACAGATCTTCTCCACGGTTTTCCCCCAGATCATACACCGTGGTCTTTCCGTCTGCGGTAAATGCGATCCGCATTGCCTGTGGCAATTCCGGATTTTTGGAATTCACCGCGGTTCCATCCACCTCATCCTCACTGCTGTTTTCCTCTGTCAGGTGTACCAACATATCTTTCTCTCCCATAAAATGCAGTGTAAATTCCAGATACGCTCCGCCTGTCGGCTCCACAACCGTTCCGTTTTCATAGGTAAACCGTTCGTAATCTGAAGTCGTCACCGGTTCTAATGGGACTTCTTCCATAGAAAACCCTTTCTCTTCCAGAATCCTCTGGCTGATGTCCTCGAATGTTAATGTTTTCACATACTCCCCGATCGTCTCATGCGGATCAAGATCCATGCGAAGATCCACACCTGTGATCAATTCCAGACTCATCGTCCGCACTCTCGCATTATCCGCAATGGAAAACCATGCGACTGTCACTGCCGTCAATGCGACAAGTGCCATCATGGATAACAGAATTGAAGTTTTCAGAAGGCTTTTCTGCGTTTTTTTCTTATTCTCCTCCATCTGCTATCCCTCCTCCCTGTCCAGAACTCCATAAAAAGCAAGATAAAGATCTGCCTCGTCCAGTTCTACCGAAGAGGAGCAGTCCGGATCACACCCTTCCAGATAAAAATAAATATCCAGCTTGTAAACCCGGTTTAATTCCATCTGTAACAATGGTTTTTCCGGCAGTTTCATGCCATTATTTTCAAAAGATACGGTATAGTCTTCCACCGGAACGCTTGGATCTGCCACCGCTGAAACTCCGCCACCCTGATACTGTAATACCTCATTTTTTCCAAGTGTCGTTCCCCCGACAACGGTATTAAACACCTGACCATCTCCTGCATTCTCTTTCTCACTGAGCCGCAGGATCACTTTGGTTGCCTTCTCATCATCAAACGCCAGTCCAAGTCTGGAAGCATTTAAAAGCTCTCCATCCACATCCTGCCCCAATATTCCATCACTCTGATCCAGATAAAGGTTCAGACGGCTGCTCTCGTCATGTCCCTGCCCCTGTGCCATCAGATAGATCCTTCCGTGATAAATATATTTTTCATTTTCTACCCGCTCAAAAGACGCTGCCATTCCTCCATCTGTAAAAGGAGCATAGACAAACTCCGTGAGATCAGCGGTGGACACCGGCATCAATACCTTCTCATCCTGATCATTGACCTGTGTGATCCCACATTCTCCCACAGATGAAAATCCACCGCTCTCAGAACTACTCAAAAGCAGTTCCAGCGTTTTTTCCCCGGTTCTTGCTGTCACTGTGTCTGTCGACACTGACTTATTCGATGAAAACCATGCATATGTTGCTGCCGTAAACGCAAGAACCGCCATTATGGTCGTAACACTCAGGAACACCATCCTGAAAATGTGCTTCATCCCGTTCTCCTTCCTATTCCACATCCGAAGCCACCCCTGCAAATGCAAGCCTCACTTCGGAATCTATCTTCTGTACTTCATTGATACACTGCTCATCGCAGCCTTCTAAGTACAGCCAATATTCAACGGTCGCCACCTCGTCTGCCTGTAAAGACATTAACATGGAAGCTCCCGGCTTATATTCATTTTCACTGCCTGTATTCTGCGCCATATATGATCCGATCGCAGCTGCAGGATCATTTTCATAAACCGGTATGCCATTTTCCGCAATCCCGGAAACAACGACACCGGTGCGCTCTGTCGTCTGTGCAGAATTCACATTTCCGGCTCCGCCTAAATCATCCAGCTTAAGGATCAGAAATTCTGTTCCCTCTGCAGTTGTGATCTTCATCCCAAGGCGCATTGCCTCAAGCATCTGCGCTTCTGCTCCGAGTTCTAATTCTTCTCTGTTAAAATATACATTGCAGGGCGCATACAGACATTGTAAATATACTGTCCCATGCATCACATAATCTCCTGCTTTTTCTGTCACATCCTGATACAGCACTGTGATTCCCTCTTTGGTCTGTGCCGTCCCCTCGTAAAAATGTTCCAGATCTATCGTTGAAACCGGCTGCAATGCATCCGGATCATCTTCCAATTTTAATTCACAGGTCTTATCAAAAGGACCTGTTTTCTCAAGTCCAATATAAAGTACCGTATCACCGCTGCTGACCGTACCGCCCATTGGTGTCACATTGGTGGAAGCCATGCCTGATAACGTAAACCACGCATAAGTTGATCCGGTGATCAAAAGCAGGGTAAGCATGATTCCAACGACACTGAGCACAAACGAATGTTTCAGCTTTGTGCTTTCTCTCTCCATTATGGCTTCCTCCTCCCCTTTTCCTTCTTGTCAGGCAATTGTCTGTGTTCTTTTATTCTGCGCTGCCAACTCCCGCAAAAGAAATTGCAACGTTTTTTAAGGTCTGATTGCAAAGGCTTAAGGTGCAGTCCTCATCGCATCCTTCCAGCCAGATGTAAATCTCAATTTCTACCGGTGTTCCATAGTCTCCGGAATTTCCGGAAACCGTACAAAGTTTTAAGGCATCTCCCACTGTCAAAACGCCCGTCTCTTTATTATAATTACAATATGCCGCTTTTGTGTATGTCTGGGACGGAACTGTTGTTCCATCCTTTTTCGAAGCATCCAGCACAAAGCCCTCCTGCCCCGTCGCAGTGTTGTACTCTTTCATTGGATTCTTCTTATCACTGATCTCAAAAATGTATTCTCCTGCCACACCGGCATTTTTTCCAGGCTGATGTACGACCAGCCCAAGGCGGATCGCCGATGAAATTGGCAGATTCTCATCACTGTCTTCAAAACCGATATCCGATATATAAATTCCGGTATCTGTTCCATTGGTACGAAGAAAAAGACTGGTATGATAATAGTCCCTCTCCTCTCCTGCACCAAATCCATTTGCCACCATCGGTGCCTGATTTCCATTTCCTTCCACAAAATCCGTTGCCTTCTGAAATCCTCCGGTAATACGGTTTGTGGAAACCGGAACAAGCCTTCCCACAAAGCTTTCCATCACTGCGGAAGCCCCATAGACTCCGTCGTAGCTGTTGCTGATCTGCAGGCTTCCTCCTGCTCCTGCCGCCATGCGCACATTTGTCGTCCTGCGGCTGGTATTATAAATATACCACGCATACGTCGCAGATGCCACTGCGAGCAGTGCAATGAGAAACGCAAGAAAAGACGAGGTGAGCCTGTATTTTAATATTTTTGTTTTCTTTGTTTCCTGTTTCTTTCTTTTCACAATAATATGGCTCACCTCCTCTTCTCTGTGAAAAATGTTACTCTACAAATTCCGGGCGGATCTTTGCGAGGGTGTAGATGAGGTAATCGCTTTCCGGATCCGGCTGGTCTGAGGCCGTACCGTTCTTATCCACGACTTCTGCCCTCAGTTCCACCTTATAATTGGAATAATAATGCTGTTTCTCTTCCACATTATCCACGCGTACCAACAGATTCAGATTCTGTATAAATACATCTCCATCAAACACTCCATCTGTCGTCTTTAATTTACTGTTCTGTTCATCCCAGTAAGCTTCTTTTGGAATACTCCAGCTCCAGGTTCCAGTTGTCTCATCAAATTGTACCTCTGCCGCCCCCGGAGATACAAGTTTTATATCCATATAATCTTTTACATCCGTGGTAAGCGGAGCTTTATAATTTTCTGTATTTCCATCCTTTTCATCCTTCTGGCTGACTGTCAGCGAAAATCTTACTTCTTTTGAATCTCTTAACAGTGTCTCCATCTTTGGGATCATGGACAGATCATACTCTGCTGTCGTAGATATGATCACATTCTTCTTATCCCGATCGAGGTTTTGTCCCAGATCGTATGGATTGATGCCGAGCTGGTTTACATCATCAGCATCGTATGTCAAGGTTGATTTTACTGACGAATTGCGGTAATACTTCACATTTGTCTGATCATATGTTAATAGCGCACGGTTACTGCTGTATGCAAGACTTTCTTTTTCAGTTGAGAGCTGTGACACATAGCCAAGCTTTGCATACTCTTCCGGCACACCGTTCACCAGCGATGCTGCCGGAATCACATCAAGTCCTGCTGCCGGAAGTTCTGCCTTTAAAACTGCTCTCACATAAAAGGTGCTGTCTCCGCTCTTATTATTCCCTTTTACAATACTTCGGATCTGCTGCAGATTCACTGCCTTTTCAAGGGTACCATCCTCTGATAATGGTAATTCCATATTATATCCTTCTGAAATCCATTGATACTCAACAGCTGCGTCATTTACACCGGCCTGCTTCCAGTTATCCTTTGAACTGTCATATTTGTAATAGGTTAGCTGATCTCCGGATTTACTGTAGACATAAAACTGGACTGTTCCTTTTGTTCCTGCCGGGAACTGTGCAGTATCTGCCTTTTCTGTGCCATTCCCACTGGTAACAATACTCAGATTTCCTGTAAACTTCAAGAACAAATTATCCGTACTATTATAAAATTGTTCATTGGAAAAAGTGATCGTATCTAAAATATCTACTATCAGCTCACTGTCTCCCAGCTTGATTTCTTTTCTTGCCGGGTTTGTAGGATCCTGATCCTCCAGACTCTGTGTGTATCCACTTGATATCTGAAATGTACTTGCCGTATCGCTATGGTTATCGACCTCTCCTTTTCCATTATAATTCTTCTGCCTTAATGTGTCCGTCAGATGCATTGGAATATTTCCATTTACATTTGCAGTAATATATCCATTGATCGGTTCTTTTCCTGCTGTTTCCGGAAATGTGATCACGAGATAATAATTTTCATTATGTATATGATCATCCATCGTCACCATGTACTTGTCTAACTTTGAAACATCCTCTCCATCCTGCGGAAGCCTATAATACCTGTCGCCTATTTTTACGGTTGGACTGATGCCACTGACCGGCGTTCCAATATTATCTACTATATTGCCATTTACATCCAACGGTTTTCCATCTGCGTTTACTGCAATGAACTTTCCACTGCCTGACTTTTCTGCCTTACCTTCCAACGCTTCACCGATACTTAAATCCTTATATGCAGTGACTCCATCAGATGCCTTAAAATTACTGTAAAGGAATTCCAACCTGTTTTGTTTTTCCTCTTCCTCTGTCACAGTATAAAAATATGCTTTCTTATTCTTATCCTGACAATCTACTAATGTAAACTGCGTTCCGACCGGGATTTTTCCTCTCTGTAAATGAAACTCTATGCTCTTTGCAAAAGCCTGCGTCACATCACCACCGGCATCCACATAATTCTGCCAGCCAAATGCAGATACTTCTCCCAGAGAACTATTATACGCATATGTCAGATACCCTGTCATGGCATTTCCAAAGCTGTCAAGAATATGTCCTGTCAGATTCGCATAGTCGTCCGCTTTGAAATGTGTACCATAACTCAATGTTGCGGTAAAATCCATTTCCAGCACACGGCGGACAATGATCGGAACCTGCACATGATATTCATGTCCATTCTCTGCAAATGTAACCGTAAGTAACGTAAAACGGTTTTTCTGATTATCATAATCCGTTGCATCTGCCTGAAATGACATCTGGTTTGTCCCATTATTATTAATTTGAAGTGCCGGCGTATCATTTGAAGCAATAAATTTTCTTGTAGTTGCATTGTAGTTATATACTTTTGCCTTTGCAGTCACATGTGTTCCATTCGTTCCATTTAATTTTTTTGCCTGTGAATATCCACCGTTTGTGACAATATCCAGATAATTCTCTATCTTATCACTTTCGTTCCCTGTGATCATCAATACCGGGAAATCTTTTGCTGCTTTTACCAGCTGATTTTGATTATAAGTAGAAAATACTGTCGAAAAATCAAATCCATCCGGGTTTTCACTGCTCTTTAACGTAACTCCTGTAGTTTTATAAACAAATTTTCCATCCGGCTGTGTTCCTGCCTCTTCCAGAATCTGCTGTGCTTCCAGTTTGAATGTATTTCCATCCGCTCTCCATGAAGTGCTGTCACCAAAAAGGGATTTTTCTGTTCCATCTGTATCCACGACACTCATGGAATTTTTCGGACTTGTGACAACATACGGTGCAACACCTTCTGCACCTAAGAGTCCGTCTGTTCCAGCAGTTGGATTCTGATTTCCGACTGTCATGGAATCGCCTTCGTAATCAGCGAGAGCGATGTAGCCTTTTTCCAAAATCTTCGCATCACCTGTCAGTTGTGTCTTAACATTATTAGCAGTGCTGTTTCCTTTCACGCTGACGCCCGCCATATATAATCCATTATAACTATCCGACTGCTTTGCACCGACAATAAGCCCGGCTTTTCCACCAGCTGCTACACTTACCTGATTCAATAATATATTCGATCCATAGATTCTTCCATGTGCAGCGCTTATAATTCCTCCGGCATACTTACCATTGATTTTTGTATTCATCAATTCTGAATCAAAAATTGAAAGTCTTGCATCAGATGTGGGCGTAATAGTACCAGCAAATCCTCCATAATAACCAGACTTATTATTTTCCGATCCTATAGTGGAATTTAAAACGATACATGCCTGTAAGGTAAGCGGCTGATTCTTCCGAAGCAATCCGACCATACCACCTGTAGAAACTCCGTCTTCACTTCCGGCTGCATGGATCCCCTGTGAAATACATCCGGTTATCTTCATCTCTGCCGATCCACTGCCAGAGCCTTCCACAATGCCAATCATTCCACCAAGCCCACCTTCAGCATCCTGCAGCTTAATATTCTCTGCCCGGCAATTTTGTAATTCCAATATTTTTCCGGATATTTTGGCATACCCGATCATTCCACCAGCTGCAATCGTTCCACTGATCACATTATCCGATGCGTCACTCTTTTTCATTTCCATATGATAAACATAACAGTTATTCTCCTGTATGCTTCCTACAGCTCCACCTGCGTATCGTTTTTTTTCTTTTGTACCAGAAGGCTTTAGATTTCTAATGGTTATATCCTGCAGACAGGCAGTGTATAATGTCTTATCCGCATTCTGATATACACCGCTTATGGATAAGGATTTATCATTAACATATAGTGCTGTGGCAACAGCCCCAAATATTCCTCCTGCGCATTTGTCTATAGTCGTATTCGTGTTATCGATCACGATAAAAGAATTCTGTCCGACTGTTTTATAAGCTTCTTCTGTTACTGAAACTGAACTCCTGACGCTGTCCTTTGTATCAAAACTAATTTCGTTTCGATTACAAAATAATCCACCCACCATGCCACCTGCTGCATATTTGGCTGTTACAATTAAATTATCATATTTACAATTAACAAGATTCACTCCAAAATTATTTCTGTTATTATCTCCTCCGTTCTTACTTACATTCAATAACTGACCAACACCACGATTTACGTCACTATTTCCAAGTCCTGCACTTCCCATCAATCCTCCGGCACTGATCGGTCCGGTAAAATCGCTGTTTGATATCTCTATGTGCTGAAATACGTAGGATGCATTTTCATCATTTCCAAGTGAATTCTGCGCACTGTTTCCGGCGAAACCACCTACCCCGACACAATACTTTCCCTGCTCTGTACTCATATTGGAATCTCCGCTTATCGCAGTGCCATCTGCATTACAGTATGACATGGAAATGGTAGAATCATCAATCGTCAGATTTCGTGCCAGAACCTTATCCGTCAGTTCAGTTGCTTTTGCTGCCCAGATGAGATTGAATACTCCGCCAAAGGAAATTCCATGGAAATCATCATCTGCATACTCTTTCATCTGCATCTCTACCTTGATCGTACTTCCATTCCCATTAAATCCTTTTACAAACGGTTTGACATAAACAGTTCCCAACACATTCGACCCTGCATTTACCGCATTCGAAAGGTATCTTGCTGAGATACCCTGATATCCATTTCCATAATCTTTCATATCATAAGTACTTTTTGAATCTAATTCGAATTGTACTTTTTTTCGATTTTTGCTGTCATTTCCTGCAATCAAAAATGTCTTGCCATTGCTGTATTTTGTAATGAGATATGGTGCATTTGTTTCTGCCGGCACTGCTATATCATCATTTTTCGATAACTGAAAATCAGCTTCTGCTTCATTACTAACATCTTTTCCAACATATTGGTAAGTCGCATTGCGCACTTTTCCATAAACACCATTGCCAAATTTATAATCAGAGTACGACTGTTCCGTTCCGTAATAAGCATACGTTCCGCCTGCACTTGCCGCACCACTATTTATAATTGCAGACATAAGTAGCAAGCCCTGCGCATTATGAATGATTGTGGTATAGTTGTTTGAATTATCTGCATCTGTAGTTATATCATTTAATTGTGACTGCAACTCATTAATTTTATAATTGTCCGTTCCATTATCAATCGTGCATCCCTCGCTAAAAGCATAACCATCTAAGACTCTTCCAACATAAGGGTTCACATAGAGACTTGTTGTCACATCAGAAGAATTAGCATAAACACTTTTTCCTGTAAAATCCGAATTCCTCTTTATATTTCGGAAAATCGCACCTCCACCTGAAACAGAGCCAACATATCCGCCTGCCTGGATCAGATAGTTGTTATTTCCATCCAACGTCAGTGTCCAGTCTTTATCCATCGAGACTTTTACATTGTCAATGATATTATCTCCACCCATAATGCATCCGATCACACCGCCAAAGAAACTCTTTGGCTGATAGTCATCATCATCCGGTTTCTGATAGGCAAGTGTTTTACCTTTTCCAGAATATTGAATCGTAATATCTTTTACGACACTTCCATAACTGTATACAATAAAACCATTTGCAATATTATCTCCGCCTATTTTTACCGTAGAACCATTATTGCTTACCACTACTCCGCGGAATGGATAAAGTTCTGTTCCCAATCCTTCAAAATTTTCCAACTCAAGAACTTTATTTTGGGCAGTATCGGTATTTTCTTTTGCTCTGATATCATAATAAGCACTAAGAATATAGCAGTGCATCATATCATTAGAAACAGTTTTTCCTGTCTTCTGCCAACTTTCTACCGCATTTCCGGTTTCATCCGTGCCATTTTGCTTCTGTACCTGATACCATCCGGTTCCATCATATTCATAAACACTGTCTGTATCCGCAGGTGTCGTATGATATGCAGACTGATCACCGGTAACCTGTACCTTCCAGCCGGTCTGCGGTGTGGCAGTTGCAATATAATCTGCAATGGTTTTCATCTCCAAAGCCGTTGTAATTTTATATGGATGTCCATATGTTCCGCAGCCTTCCAGTAAATCTGCAATGCGCTGATTAACTTTGATCTCGTGAGAAGCCTTACTTTGTTTATCATAAGCATGAACATATGGCAGATATGCTTTAAAGTCCGGACAGTCCACCCCTGTATTGTCTGGATTCTCATACTGCACATATCCCTCAGACTGACCATATGTCTGCTCATCATAATACCAGTGCTGCAGATCCTTATATTCCACTGAATCGCTGATCTCGCTTCCATATGTTACGTCATGCCTGTGATTTGTTCCATTCCAGTCTTCTGCCTTATAAAAGTTATAAATAGCAGTTCCGATGCCGCCACTCTTATATTG
The DNA here is from genome assembly GCA_934277655.1 of uncultured Clostridia bacterium. GTDB lineage: Bacteria > Bacillota > Clostridia > Peptostreptococcales > Anaerovoracaceae > CAG-238. Next base: position 11,930 of record CAKQVC010000001.1, on the reverse strand, counting down.
AAAACTCTCTAAAAATGTTGCATGCGTAAAAATACCACCATTACCATATGGTTTGTCCGGTAATTTCATTTTATTAAAGGTCAGGGAAATCTGCGTTTTATCTGGTCCTCCAATATTTCCCAGCAGACTTGAGCCAGCCGGTTTCTGCGGACTATCCCCATATCCTGTTGCCTTTACATCATTGAAAACCAATGTCGTGTAGCTTCCTGTCTGATTTATCAGAATTGGTGCATAATCTGTTCCTGCATCCGTAACTCTAAAAGCTGAAAATTCTACCTTGGAAAATTTTAAGGTATGAAACCTTTGTGGTGTTACGGCTGCATTTCCCTCTATATTACCAAAACTTAATACCCCTGATGTGCCATTGACTTTTCCGATGGATCCCTGAAACGCCACATCTTCTACAGTTGTAGTTGCTTCTTCACTGCTTATCATATTGCGGAACAGTCCACCATGCATTGCATAATGCTGCGTATGTTCGGTATTATTCCCCTTCGTACTTTTATTGGATTTTTCCTTTTCCTCTATTGTCTCATTTGCAAATTTAATGTCAGCATTCTGAATTGTCATTGCACCGACATCAACCGGATAATAGCTGTACCCGGTTAAATCTATTGTTGCTTTTGAAGCAGCGTCTGTGCCAATTCCTTTTATATTTCCTGCATCAACCGGAAAATAGCCCTTCAAACTTTCATCAGCATAAGTATATACATTCCAGATCATTAATTTTCCCGGTGTATCCAGCCATCCCGATACGTTACCATTCTGCGATGCAACTATCTGATCTAAATTATAATAATAACGACTGTTTGGATTAGTCGGCTTCGTCTTACCATACTCAGTCCGATTTACATATGTATTACATTCAGCAGTGTCTACCCCCGTCCGTTTATCGGTAGCTAATGAAATAATAGCATTTTTATTATTATCCAGAATATGGTCTGCATTATCGGTCGTATAGGCGATCATCTCGTCATAAATTGCCGGACTTCCCTCTACTGTCACCTTTTCCAGTTTATATGCCGTTTTCCAGTTTGCTGTCATTTCAAGATAAAGAGCTCTATTATTCTTTTCCTCTGCATGACAGAGCAGTAGCCCAAGTTCCTTTGCATTAAATGTTGAATTTTTTATATCAATGCCTCTGTCATTAATCTGCCACTTACCACTTCCCTGATAAACAAGACCGCCTACCGGTGCATTTGGAGCATTAATTGTAGAATTATCTACTGACAATGCATATGCATTTGAGTCTGCCGGAGTATTAAATACCACATCCGTGTTTTCCCATAAATAACCTAAAACACCGCCGCAGGTTTGAAGTTTATTATAGCTATTTTCCGCTTTATTGTTTATTTCAAACCCATTAATTTGTATCTTTGATATATTTATATTTCTTTTATTATTTGATGTTGGAATTTCTCCAATCAGTCCTCCTGCGTGTATATTTGTCCCTGTCGTTGATATTTTTGTCGCGATTGAAACATCATTGCAGGAAATCGTTATATCTCTTGTATTATCGCGATATATTCCAACTAAACTTCCTACACAATCTAATGCACCGTCTGACGTATCAATGTTGATAACCGTCATACTTTTAAACTTATTTAAAATGATATTAGATGTTCCTATATTTTCACCAAATAATGCTCCAACTTTTGTGTTACTCGAACTTTTTATATTCATAGACTGTGCAGTAGTTACATTTTTAATTTCAGTGTTTCCCCTTAATTGTCCCGCATAGCCACCAGCATCCACCCATTTATAGGTCGAATTAACCTGTATGATTCCATCAATTGTCAGATCGCTTACATTTCCACTTACAAGAGAGAAAAGTCCCAGATTTTTATGCTCATTATTTGTATAAATCTGACCACTTCCCCAATCACCACTTTGTACCAAGGTATTATTTCGAAAACCATATTGTTCCCCAATTGCTAACGTAATTTTCTTTCCATTTCCGTAAAAAGTACCTGTATATGCGGTTGTATTCTCTGAATCCCTTTCAATTCCCAGTATTCCTGTTCCTGTAAGGTCAATATCAGCTGACAAAAAAATATTCTTTTTAGTAAGTTCTGTCCAGGAATTCGTAGGAATATATGTCTTGTCTGCACTGAAGTACCCTCGTGTCTGCCACGTGATTGCAAGCAATGCAAGACCTTCCTTGGAAGCAAGTGTAATGTCTCCACTATAACTACTATTCCCCGTATAATCTGCAGCCTGTTTTAATTCTATCTGATGTTCAGCATTGATTTTAATCAGTTCTTTATCAAGCCCTGCCGTCGGATTGCTATCTGCCTGTAAACGGATCACTTCACCATAATTGCCAATATCATTTAATTCTTTATTTGTATTATTTGCCGCATTAGTACGTATGAATTTCCAGCCGTTTCCATTGCCATCTCCTCTGGCATAGATTAATGAGCTTTCCTGTCTGCCAATTAATTGCCCCTCGTTTGTTTTATCCCAGGCATACTTTACCTCTGATAAATCTGTTGTTCCATTAAATTCTACAGCACTTCCTGCTGCAGTCTCTCCTACGATTCCTCCGCCTTTTGAGAAATTATTCCCAGTTGTAATTTTGACAGTACCGGTCATTTTCAAAATACTTCCCGTAGAGAGACAGCCTATAATGCCACCAAATCTATTTTGTGCTGCCGGATTGTCCACCGTAATCTGAATACCATCCGAAGAAGTTCCATTTACTTCCACATATACCGCAGCATTGTTATTGTTATTTTCGCCAACCTTTCCTATTAATCCACCATGATATTGTGTATTGTCATTATTAAATTTAGATTGTACCTTGCAATTGTTAATGAAAAGCGCATTTTTAACACCGGAATTACTTTTTACCTGTCCCACAACGGAACCATATGTACTATTATTTTCGTTTCCTGACTTAGTACATGTAAATCCAAAACCTTCAATCGTATAAGAAGATTTATTATTCAATTCCAGAACTCCAAACAGACCTCCGCCATTTCCGTTAGACAAAATAGTAGGAATGACCAGATTCACTGATGTCGGATAACTCATTGCCTGGTTCACTATGATATAGTCACCAAACAGACCTCCTGCATTTTTTCCATTGACAGTTGGTGATACAATCTGAAATGGTTTGGGATCTGCTGTATTGTTATTGCTTTCTGTTGGAGATAAAATTGTTGTTCCAGCCTCTTCGGTTGCTATACCTGCGATCCCCCCTGCACATCCTGCGGTTGCTGTCACTGACGGCGAAGACAGAACAAACGGCTTTCCACTTTCTGCAATCAGGCTTGCACCGTTCTCTATCTCTCCAACGATTCCTCCTGCATTTCCATTATTAGCTGTGACTGACAATTGACTGATCTGTGTATCAGCTTTCGCCTTTAAAGCAGTTCCAGCTTTCATAGCACCAATCATACCGCCAGCATTTCCTGAATTAGCGGTAACGCTATATCCTGCTGACGGAAAAGAGAACCCATCTAACTGTATCGTGCCCTTCTCCAGTGTGTTACAGATTAATCCGGCATTTCCTGAACTGTTAACTGCAATCTGTTCCTTCTTCGCCGGATATTTCACGTCATTTCCAATAATAAGCGTACCCGCCTGACCACTCACTGTTCCGATCAGTGATCCTATCGTTTTTCCATCTGCCACACTGACTGTCACACTTGTAGTACTGTCCGTGTTATTAAATAAAGAATGGCTGTCAGCATCTGCAAATACATATTGCTGTGCATAAAAAGGTTTTGAACCATCGCCGGTCCATATGAGGTTAATATTTACCTTTGCTTCTGAACTGATTCCTCCAAATAATGTCGTATCTGTTGTTATCTGTCCTGCTGACAGAGTCCCCATAAACGGACAATCTGCTGTTCCAATTCCGGCATACTTATATTTTTGACCGTTATATTCAACTTCTTCTGTAATGTTGCTGCTTCCGGTACTCTCTACTATAATTTCTTTATTCTGCAATGAATCTGCCGGGCAGTTTGATAATAATACGAAACCTTTTAATGTCGCTTTTATCGTATCACTATCTGCCATCCATGTTACTCCGCTATTGTAACTATCCGCTGCAAGCAGCTCTAACGAAACTCCATCATTTAAAAGCATAATATCATCATCCTGTTCCGTATCATATTCCGTGGAATCGATGTCTCCAATACCCTCTGTGGCATTTATGCTTTCTGTAGTATTTATCTTATCAGCATTATTTTTTTTATCTTCCGTGTCTGTATTTTCTGTATTTTCTATGTTTACTGTATCCTTTGTATTATTTTCTTTTGTGTCATTCTCATTTGTATCATTCTCTTTTGTGTCATCCTTTTTCCCATCGTTTTCTTCTTTATCAATTTCATCCGTCTTTTCTTCATTATCCACTGCATTATAATCTGATACCTTTTCCTGCTGGTCAGTATCTGTATGCATGCTATCATCATTCATGGATTCATCTGTCGTATTCTCTATCCCAGCTACACTTGAAGCTTTTATTGAATCGGGTGTTGCAAAACCGCCCACTGTCAGACTGGCTGCCAGCACTATAGCCAATATCCGCCTATATCTTCTCATGTATGTCACTCCTCATGCTTTTATCTTTATATTACTGCGTGATCTGTATCGCATTTACCGTCACTTTTTCTTCCATCTCTTTCCAATTATCCGGTATCTGCTCTTCGGAAATAATATAGAATGGAATTAAGTAAGTTCCTGTTCCATTTGTATCATCCATCGGAAAATTTATCGACGCTGTTCCATCCTGTTTCGCAATATCATGATTCGTTTTTCCAATCTTCTTCAAAAAAAACGGATCTATTTCAATCGTATCAGCTTTCCAGCTCAATGTGACATCAGCTTTTCCACCTGAGATAGATACCTCATAATTATAGGCATCATAGTTTTTTGGAGAATCTGTCTCGGTATGTCCTACAAATGATCCATCAACGGAAAACTGACTTGTTTCTCCTTCTTTGCATGGATAAATAACTGCTGCCAGCATTTTATCAGATGTCACAGACCAATCATGAGGTGTTGCCGTTACCACAACCTTCACACGGTTTAAATCTTCTTTTGGAATTTCAATTGTATAATGATTGCTTTTGGGTGTGCGACCTATTAAAGTCATTCCTTCTACCGATGTAGTATAACTTAAATCATCCGATTTCGTTAATTCTTTTCCTGTATCTGCACATGTTACTTTATAAGATGTCTGTGTTCCACCTGAAACTTTAATTTTCAGATCATAGGTAATATCTTTTTCGTTTACCAGTCTTTCGTTTCCCTTCGCATAGTTGTAAACATACAAATCTATCGTCATTGTGCCGATATTTTCCGATGCCAGAATAACTTTATTTGCATAACCACTCTCTACAGTTCCTTTCTCGCAAAGTTGCAGATAGTTAGAAGAAAAACGTACCGTTTCACTATAATTATTGCGCAGAACCCCACGCAAAAAAGCCTGGTTTGTATATGCTGCATAAGCTCCTAATGAGATAAGGAAAACTGCAGCTAAACCAAGAATTACCGCTATATTCTTTTTTTCTCTGGTAATCTTTAGCCAGTGCTTCTTTCGTTCGTTCATTGTTCTAGTTTCCTGTTGTGCCTTCTATATTCTTCGCAAGTACGTAAAATAAGTCTGTTTCTTTTGTTGAACCTGTTTCTATCCAGCTGATGGTAATGACATAATTCTGGAGATATAATCCATCTGCATTTTTATCTGATACCTTTGTAGTATTTGTTTCCAGCCAATATAAAGGTTCTGCATGTGGCTGGACATTCTGATAATCAGAATAATTGGAATCGTGTCTGCTGTCAGCTGCATTGTTATTGACTGCGTAGTTATAATCATGTGTTGATTTATCTTTATCCCGGTTCAAATATTCTCCACTGATCTGCTTTGATATTGTATAAGCATATTGTCCTGTTGCAGAATCTTTCGTCACATCCGTTGCCATATGTACCACAAAATTCAGTCCTTTCAGATTGGTCGTATGTGCAATTTCAATTTTATGGTCTGACTGGTCACTGACCACACTGATCACACGTTTGATCGTGACTTTTCCATTCTCATCCTTGTTTTCATCTGTATAAGAAAGATCTAACTGCGCCATTTCTTCCCCATTGGGACCTTTTACAGCGATTGTAGATGGTTTGGATACAGTGAACAGTGTCGCAATATTCGCCCGGTTTACAAGCCATGCCCCGGTGATCCCGACCACTGCGATACAGACGGCTGCGGCAATGAATGCCAGACGGTACTGTTTTATTTCTTCGTGATTCTGTTTTTCTTTGCTGTCCTTTGTCTCTTTTTTCTGAAATAATCGTTTTCTCCACTGAAATTTCATCTTCTGTGTCACCATTTTTTATATATTAATTACTCTGCTCTGACATATCTACAGTCACGTCTACATATAAATATCTGGCATTTTTACCAATGTACTGATCCGCATTGTTGTATGCCTCATTACATTCATTCAAAACTGCATCTGTTATGTTGCTGTTGATTTGATTGCCATTGCCGCCGGTTGAACCTTTAGCCGATGTTGCACCACTGTCCGGCTTCGCATAAAATATTTTACTGTATTTCTGCTCTGTCTCATTGTTTTGAAAGTTCTCTTTATTTAAAAATTTCAATAAATCTTGATAATCACTGCTATCCGGGTTTGTGAACAGGCTTCCGTTTTGATTGGTATAAATGTAATTTCTAATATAATTCGGCCATACCCAGTACAAGGTCACCGGATAAGGTATATCTTTTTCGAAAGTTGTTTTGTTTTCCGGCGTGACTGTAAAACTATACTCGGAGTTTGCCATCAGATAACTTCCATTTTCATCCGGTGCGATCCAACCGGCATAACTTCCATCTGCATCCCGGTTTCTAAAAAATAGGATATGTCCCATCACAAGGTTCTGTAACTGGTTATCCTTAGAAACGGCTGCCACCCCGGTTTTTGTATCATCCTCATAGGCTTTCAGTGTAAAAGTCAGGTTCGCACTGGTAAGATTTTCTTTCCTCGGAATTATATAGAATGTCATGCTTCCACTTGCTCCCGGCATGAGCGTAACATCATCATCCAGCCTCCATGCAAGATTCGTAAACCCTGCGTAATAAATTTCCGTGTTATTGGTATCATCTGATGCAGTAATCATTTTTCCATCGCTATTTTTAAGATATGCTGTGCCATTATTTAAAATATTCTGGCTATCTTCATTTTTTAAATATTTTTGTTCTGCCTCCTGCCTCTTACCTTTACTTGCCAGTTGAAAATCTTGTGCGTTCGCAGCCTCTATATTCATTCCGGTAGCATTGACACGGTGATTGGATACAAACCATGCAATACAAAATCCGACCATCACAACCAAGGCAGAAAGCGCCATAAAAAGGCTTCTTACTGCTTTTTTCTTATCCTCTGCGATGCGAACATGCAACTCTTCAACAGACAGCTTCTCTGGATTATTCTGTTTTCTCTCATCCGGTTTTCTTCTGTTATCTGCTGACATTTTCTTCTCTCATTTCATATTGCTTAAAGTCTGCCTATTATCTTATAATAATAGCACTTACAGTGCGCATGTTCAAGAAATTCACAAAATTCATATAGATTCTTTTACAGCAGAAAAGCCACCTCCTATGAGATGGCTTTCGTGCTGTCACTGTATTACTTTTCCTCTGTTTCTGCTATGGCGGCATCATACTCCGCCTTTGTATACTTCTTTAAAATATCTGCTTTAGAAACGCCAAATTCAAGCATATTTCTGATAGCATCTATGTTGGCCTGCTGCTTTCCGATTGCTTCGCCCTGTTGTCTGCCGATTGCTTCGCCCTGTTGTCTGCCGATTACTTCGCCTTGCTGTCTGCCAGCTTCTTCACCCTGCTCATATGCTTCTTCCCGCTGTACCTGTATATCCAATTCGTAATCATACTCTGCTTTCAGCATATTGATGACCTCGCTTCCTTTTTTCTGCAGATAATCCGCAAGGATTCCCTTTTCGATACACTCATGAATCGCAAGTTCATACGCTTCATTCTCGCCTGCTTCCTGATATTTTCGAATCGTGTCTATGAAAATGCTGTATTCCTTCATGACCGGACATTTCTCCAATATCTCATGTCCTGCATCTGTATTGATATTGATCACTTTCACTTCAAGTTCGAGCGTATCCGTACCATCCTGCACTTTAAATGCCTCCGACAAGCGAAGTACACGTTCCTTTTCCATCGGTTCTTTGCCATTGTAAAAGGTATAGAACTCAGGCTTCGGAAGTTTTACAATTGCTTTCTTGTAACGGTCTCTCACCGGGACGATTCCCTCATAGATCCGTCCGATGTACATCAGGCAGCGCAACGGCATGTTGTAGTTGATCGTGGACTGGTGTTCACCGATCACTAGAATCTTCTCATCTGCCTCATAAGAAAAATCATTCTGAAAATGCATGTACAGCGTGTTTTCAATCCGGAGTTTCCGGACAGATGCATTTTCCGGCAGTTTTTCCTCATGCAGTGCATTATAAAGTGCTATCTGATTCTTCTTTGCAGATTCATCCTCATAGAATAAGTCTATAAGAACACTGTTTTTTATTTTGGTATTCTCTTTTAACATTCTTTCTCCTGTGCTGTTTGAAATCTGCAAACAGGCTGTCCGAATGTTCTATAAATATTATATAAAACCCCTCATCATTCTTCAAGCATGTTTACATTTGATTTATGTGGAATTTTACACTGATATAGTGTAAGAAATTATAATTTGATAAAAAAAGATGTGTTTATTGTAGAGTGCCAAAATCTAAATGTCAAGATATCAGACACAAAAACCTCATATACCACCTTTTTCTATAAACAATAAAAACAATAGTATATGAGGTTTTATATTACATATGTTTAGTTTGTTTTTCCCTGAACATTTGCACTGAATGTTATAGTCACTGCTAAATCATGAACCGCTTTGAACGCCTCTGTAGAATGATTCGCATCCTCCCCTTCAAAATATGCATATACCGTAACTACGGTAGGAGTATCTTTCGTCTGACTCACCGTTGCTGACAAGATATTATTAGCATTATTTTCAACTGTATAAGCCGTTGTTTGTGTACCGGCTACGGTCTTCCCATCTGCATTTGTTCCGACTTCATATTTCACATTCTTATCATCACCTGTTCCGTTATACCCAGGCGCAACAACAAATTTTTCCACTGTACTTCCATTATCACAAACAAATAATAATCTCAATGATTTATCAAAGTCAATCGTATCATTATTAACATCAATATTATTTACCACCAAATTATTTGCAGAACCCGTAGTATAAATATCAAACTTATCTACAACATAGTAATCCTTACCATCTGCCGCACCAACACCATTTGTTTCTGCAATAGTCAAAGTTTTCATTGTATTGTCTGCTGCAACAGATTTGTCTGCCTCTTTTGCCGAAGCATGAAACCATTTGGACGCATCGTTTGTTGATGTTGGATATAATGAATGTGCACTGTTAAAGATACCACTAGCTGCCGTTGAGTATTTACCATCACCATGATGACTGATCAAAATACCCGCTTCTGACGTTGCATTCACAGTAATGCCGTCCGCAGTAACACTATTATTGCTTACAAACCACGCATACGTACTCGACCCCAACGCCACAGCCGCAACACAAACCATTGCAACCGCCGCAACAAGCTGTTTTTTCAGTGAATTGATACTTTTGTTCTCGTTCATAAATCCTTTTCTCCCATCTTTTGTATTTTATGACGGCTGCCTGCCGTCTTTCCACTCCGTACAACCTTTATAATGCTGAAAAATACTCAAGCTTACACATAAAATAATCATAACTCTTTTGCCTTAATTTGTAAATATTCGCAAATCATTTTTAAATCCAAAATTCGTGAAAAAAATTTACAGTTCCAAAACTGACCACCCAATTCATCAGCATTATTTTTCCATGAATCAGAGATGTGGACACATATTTCCACATCTGCCAGCAATCTATTGATTCCGACGGGTATCCCACGTGATCTCATGGTCTGAATAATAACTGTCGTTCGGCGCCTCATTTCCGGCTGCATCGATAGGTTTGTCATTCGTCAGCGTATCCTTGATGTCTGTCACAAATTTCCATAACAGGTTTGTCTCATCATCATAGTCTGCATCAATATGCATGCTGAATTCCACACTTCCACCAATGATGGCATCCACGCATTCCGGATCATCGCCCTCCATCCAGATGACAATCGTGTACCGGTCTACATTTCCGACAAGAAAATTACTTTCTTCATAAGTGCAGACAACATCATCAGAAACAAAATTCGTACAGCCTTCTTCCGTACCGCCGTCTGCTGCCGGTTCTGCGTAGACAATGCGCTCTCCATTTCGCCAGACAGCGACCCGCACCGCCTGCTCTGCACCCTTTGCGCAGGAATCAAGCGTGATTCTCGCTATGTATCCAAGATCCTCTTTTCCGGCATTCCGCAGATAATAGGTGTATGCCATGTAATTTTTTCCATTGTGATTTCCCTCAATCTCATCTACATTCTCCGGCAGATCATCAATGGAAATATTCGTGGCATCCTGCACCGTACTTGCAGTAAGTCTTGCAGTCGCCTCTTTAAAATCTCCCGTATCTGAAATGCTGATTCCCTTTCGGTATAATTCCAGACGATTTAAGTTGATCGTAAAATTACCCATCTTTTCCTGCATGAATGCTGCAATAAACAGGACTGCGACTGCTAGCAGCAAACCCAGCAATAGCAGATTCAGCTTATCCATTCGAAGTAATGCCGCACCAATACGCTGTCTGCGCCGGTGTGGAATATACATACTGACAATTTTCTCCGGGTCTACATCATCCCCATACTGGCTCATCAGTTCTTCCAGTTCCCCGATCCGGATGATCTGATCTGTCTTATCTCTCTTGGAAAAACGTTTATTCTTTTGTGTCTTTTTCTCAGGTTTTATCTTCTTTTGAATCTTCATGCCTTTTCTTAAAGCTTATATCTCTTTTTCACATAAGCCACATAATCCTGCATTTTTCTTCTCTCTTCAATATCCGCAAACTTCAACTGGATACCTGCGGCAAAACGGTACGCACCACCCTTTGGGACTTCGCGCATCCAGCAGACCACGCCAACGACTTCAATCTCATCCTGTCCATCTGAGGCTGTACCCATTCTTGGAAGGGTAAAGATACAGCTTTCACCAACTTCAAACCAGTGATTCAGGTAAACGGCAAGACCATTGTTTGAAATATCCATGGTTGTTCCCGTCTCTTTATCGATCTCTCCGTCCAGGTTGAGCGCCCATGTATCCTGCATGAACTTCACCGGAATCTCTACTTTCATACGGATATCCGCACGTTTTACAAAATGACGGTCTTCTGTCACCCTGCGCACCTTCCAGTAGCGGCGGATTCCCTCTTTCACCTCATCATCCACATATCCGGCGATCACCTGCGCCGCATCCCCGTCTCCATAGCGGAACAGCAGCTTCTGGTTTTCATCCTGTTTCAGCGGTTTTCCTCCCACCATGGGAACGGATGTAAGAAATGCGGAGTCGTCCACACTTTTGTTGAATGTGCTGATCATATTGAAATTTGGTTCCTGTCCGGCAGGTACATCAAATGCAAGATATAATTTCGTTCCGTGTTTTATTTTCAGTGCTCCTGCCATGTATTACTCACTCCTACCATATTTTTCCTTATTTTTTCTGTTTATCACGTTAAGAGTTTATCACAGATAAAAATAAGCGTCCACTCTTTATTTTTACGAAAAGTATCATTTTTATACAGCTTTTAATAATGCACTTCCATCAGCATCAGTCCACATGCCGGTGCTGTATAGCCTGCGTTCTCCCGGTTTTTGCTCTCCAATATCTGTGGCAGTTCCTCCGGCGCTCTCCTGCCATCCCCAACCTCGATCAGCGTACCTGTCAGGATGCGCACCATGTTTTGCAAAAATCC